>JANXYS010000085.1 GCA_025355935.1 Chitinophagales bacterium
TGCAGGCCTACAAGCCTTGCACGAAAAACATTCGGACAAACTGGTCATCGTAGGCTTCCCGGCAAATGATTTTGGAGCGCAGGAGAAAGGGTTGGACGATAGTATTCTTGAATTCTGTAAAGTGAATTTTGGGGTGAGCTTCCCTCTTGCAAAAAAAAGTACCGTTATTAAAAGTTTGGAACAAAATGAGGTGTACCGGTGGTTAACAAACGAAGAAAATAACGGGTGGAATAACGTTGCTCCGACATGGAATTTCTGCAAGTATCTTGTGGACGAAGAAGGGAACCTTGTCAATTTTTTTGAATCAGGAGTCGACCCAATGGGTACCGAAATCAACGAGGCGATCGATTCATAGAAATTCAAATGTGGATACTTCAAAGTAATTCATAAAAAAGACATCATACGATCAAGCCTTAGCGCTTTCAGAGTGGGCAGTTTTCATGATAATTGAGGATTTCTATGGGAGTTCGGTCGAAAGTGTACCCTTCATAATGTAATGCAATTTGATCGAGTACCTGGTTAATTTCTTCTGCAGAATTAAGTGTTACTAATTTGTAACGAAACTCTTTAATCCCCGGCAGGCCTTTCAGATAATTAGTATAATGTCGGCGCATCTCGAAAATCCCCACAACAGGGCCCTTCCATTCCAATGATTTTGAAAGATGCGTCCGGCATACATCAAGCCGTTCTTTCAGGGTAGGAGAAGAAAGGACTGTTTGGGTTGCTAAGAAGTGTTTAATCTCCCTGAATATCCAAGGATAACCTATGGCAGCACGGCCAACCATAATTCCATCAATCCCATACCTGTTTTTATATTCATACGCTTTCTCTCCACTATCAATATCGCCATTTCCAAAAATAGGAATATGCATCCGGGGATTATTTTTCACTTTTCCAATCAATGTCCAGTCAGCTTCCCCCTTATAAAGTTGGCACCGCGTGCGACCGTGAATTGCTAGGGCTTTAACCCCGATATCCTGCAATCGTTCAGCAACCTCTTCAATGTTCCGCGAATTATCGTCCCACCCCAGCCTGGTTTTTACGGTTACAGGAAGCCTGGTACTTCTAATTACAGCTTCTGTAAGCCTTATCATCAAACCAATATCTTTCAAAACACCCGCCCCGGCACCCTTGCTTACCACCTTCTTTACCGGACAACCAAAATTAATATCAACTAAGTCCGGATTAACAGTTTCACAAATTTGGGCGCTCATTGCCATAGCTTCTTCATCGCCGCCGAAGATCTGGATTCCGAAAGGACGTTCTTCTTCGCTAAAATCTAATTTTGCACGACTTTTCACGGCATTTCGGATAAGTCCCTCACTGCTGATAAATTCGCTGTACATGAGATCGGCTCCGTTCGTTTTGCAAACCGTCCGGAATGGAGGATCGCTTACATCTTCCATCGGCGCAAGTAGCAGCGGGAAGTCGGGTAATTGTATGTTGCCTATTTTGGGCATATCTATTTAGTATATTGCAGCGGCAAATTTACAACTTATCAGCTTAAGGCATGGAATATAAAAGCATAAAAGGATTTACAGGCTGGGGTCAGCTGGGGATATTAATTTTGTTTCTTGGAGCGGGATTTATACTTACATTCATTATACAAGTTGCTATTATGTACCAGATTATGCCTGCTGGTAGCGGGCTGGCGGGTATGGAAAAAGGAATGTTGGATGCAATGAAGGACCCTTCAAATGTATTTGCGTTGCGCCTTTCGCAAGTTTTGGGCACCCTGTCTCTTCTTTTTATCCCGGCAATATTATACTCTCTTGTCACAAACGGCAGCAATATGTTTTGGCTTGGCTTCAACAGACATCTATCTACATTCCAAATCGTTATTGCATTTGCGATCATTTTTGCTGCGAATATTTTTGCAGGGCCCTTTGCAGATATAAGCAAGGCTATTGTATCAAACTTTCCCTCCTTAAATGCGCTGGCTAAGCAACTTGAAAATGCTTACAACGAGCAGGTACTTGCAATTAGCAATTTAAAAAGCTGGGGGGAATATATAACAGCACTCTTCATTATGGCTTTTTTTCCTGCAATGTTCGAGGAAGTGTTTTTTAGGGGCGCGGTACAAAATTTACTGGTTAAGTGGTGGAACAAGCCTCTGCTCGCAATCCTAATTACCTCTATATTTTTCAGCCTGATCCATATGAGCATATACCTTTTTTTAAGTCGGATAGTGCTGGGTTTTGTTTTAGGACTTCTTTATTTTAAAAGCAAAAATATATGGGTGAATATCATTGCTCATTTTCTCAATAATGCGATAGCAGTAACCGCTCTTTTTTATATGAGCAGAAACAGCTCGAAGGTGGATATTTCCAAGCTTGATCCACGCATAGATTGGTGGTTAGGTATAGTTGGTCTGGGCGCGCTTGTTTTTCTCTTCAGATTATTTGACCGTTATTCAAAAAGCAATCTTGCGAAAGTCGATTTGCAGGAATCAGTTTACTTGGGTAAGGAAGATCCATTTCGTGATTTCGGAACGTTAAATACTTAATAGTAAATGGCGATTGATAAAAAAAACTTAAGAATACGATCGTTGACAGCAGTAGTATTTGCGGTAATTATGCTTGCAGGATTATTCATTAACGGGTTCACCTTTATTACCCTTTTCATAATTATTAGTTTAGGATGTTGCTTTGAAGCGATTAAAATTACGAGGTTGATAGAACCAAATGCATGGCATAAATTCCTGCCTGTAGCTGTGATCTATGCCTTTCTACCGGTTATGCTGATGATTGACCTTGGATTTAACTTGTCCTTCCTGTCTTTTCTTACCCGCGGCAAGAACCTGGCTCCCTACTCGTTTATTTTACCAGCAGCAGTTGTCCTTTCGATTTGGATAAATGATACGATGGCATATATCGTAGGCTCGCTGATAGGCAAAACACCTTTTTCAAAAATTTCACCGAAAAAGACCTGGGAAGGTACCATTGGAGGAGCTATACTGTGTGTCTTGGTAATGGGGCTCATTGGCTTTTATCTTCCCGTGGGCCAAGGGTTAGAGCTGAAACACTGGGTAGCGATTGCAACTATATCAGCTGTAGCTGGAACAGTTGGCGATCTTTTCGAAAGTAAACTTAAACGAATGGCAAATATAAAAGACAGCGGAACTTTTATGCCGGGGCATGGTGGATTTTTGGATCGTTTTGATTCTTTGTTGTTTACCGCCCCGCTTGTATGGCTTTATGTGAAATTATTTGTGATTTAACCTGCCGCTCCGCACCTAAAACCTTTGGAACCTCCCCCTCATTATACTACATTTGCCGTTTAACAATTTCGCAAGAATGACCATACACAGGGAAGGATATAATTCAATCGGAATAGCTACTCTTATTTTCGGTTTATTAAACGTTTCAATCATTTATTTTTTTAGTGCGTCGCTCTTATGGCTGTGCATCGCCGTGCTTTTAATTTCTTTACTCTTGCTATTATTCATTGTTTCTTTTTTTAGGATACCTGCCAGGATATCAACAATCGGTGAGCAGCTGCTGGTATCACCTTGCGATGGAAAAGTGGTAGTAATAGAAGAGACAGTAGATGAGGAATATTTCAAAGCGAAAAGGTTACAAATTTCGATTTTTATGAGCCCGGCCAATGTCCATGTAAATTTGAATCCTCTAAGTGGCGAGGTTGTTTATAACAAATATCATAAAGGAAAATACCTGGTCGCCTGGAATCCGAAGTCATCTACCGAAAATGAACGCCATTCAGTTGTAATCAAAAAAAACAATACTGAAGTACTTGTAAAGCAAATCGCGGGCGCCGTTGCCAAGAGGATCATAAACTATTTGCATGTAGGAGATGAAGTGGAGCAGGGAGCAGAAATGGGATTTATTAAATTCGGCAGCAGAGTGGACCTTATCCTCCCATTAGGAACCAAAGTGAATGTAAAACTAAATGAAGTTGTACAGGGTGGTGTAAGTGTGATTGCGACCATATAAGGGTCTGAGATGATTTAAAAATTTAACAGGTCTGCTCTTCTTATTTATAATTTTAACTCTAAATTTACGTTTCGAGTTCACAACTAAATTATTTGTAATGAAAAAAATCTTCTTACTAGCTAGTGTCGCTCTATTGTTTACCGGCATTTCATTTGCTGATGGTGGCAAGAAATGTTCTAAATGTAAGGACAAAACCAGTTGTAAAAAAATGGCTAAAGGTAAAACATGCAGTAAAGATAAAGTGGCCAAACTGTAATCAGACTTGCTTATTAAAATTTTTGCCCTTGTTTATATCAAGGGCATTTTTATGCGCAAGTTTAGAAAATATCTTCCAGTTGTTGTAGATGCGTTATGGTGAAAGTAGGAACAATCTTGTCGATAGTACTATTAATATGATTTACAAAAATGCTATCCATACCGGCATTGATCGCTCCTTGAATGTCAGCATCAAGGTTATCCCCAAGCATAATACTTTCTGAAACCGTGGCTCCGGCCTTTGCCATCGCATAAGTAAAAATTTCCTTCTTTGGTTTTAGGCTATTACTAGCCTCTGAAGTTATAACATGGGTAAAGTATGTATGTAGGCCACTATTTTTGAGTTTATTCCATTGAACCTTTTCAAATCCATTTGTAATCAGGTGCAAAACATATTGCTTGTCGTGCAGATATTCAAGGATTTCATAAGTGTGCGGAAAAACATTCTGTTTGGTTGGAAGAATCTCTAAAAATTTTGCGCTTAGCTCTTTGGCAAGCGATTCATCGGCAATTTTGAAATCAAGTAACGTCCGCCACATTCTGCGCCATTTTAATTCCTCCGCACTTATATATCCGTTCTGATAACGCGCCCAAAGTTTCTCATTATGGTATAGATATTTTATATAAAAATCATGAAAACTTCCCGTTATAATTGAGTCAAGGTCAAACGCTGTAAAAAGATCTGCCAGGGCGCTCTCAGCGTTTTTATCAAAGTCCCAAAGTGTATGATCAAGGTCAAAAAAAAGGTGTTTATAGCGGGGCATGAAATGACTGGTTTAAAAAAAGAGATAGGTATCTTTACAGATCGGGTAAAGATAAACATTTAAAAAAGCTGCAAAAAACAATTGATGGATATTGTTATATCAGGGGCAAGTAAAGGGATAGGGCGCGCGATTGCTGAGGAATTTGCAAAAGATGGGCATCGACTATTTTTATGCGCCAGAAATTACGATGTTCTAGGCCAAACGGCACATGAGTTGCGAACAAAATTCCCGGCCGCTGAGATACTCGTGATGGCGGTCGATCTTTCGTTGAAAAATGAAGTGAACAACTTTGTATCCTGGTGTACCCAAAATGGTTCCCCGGAAATCCTCGTCAATAATGCCGGTGCTTTTATGCCAGGAAATATTTCGGATGAACCGGATGGAAATTTGGAGTCTATGATGCTTACTAATCTGTACAGTGCATACTACTTAACGAGGGGTATCCTCCCGATGATGAAAATGAACAAAAGAGGCCATATATTCAACATCTGCTCTGTTGCTGCACTAAAAGCCTATGAAGACGGCGGAAGTTACAGTATTAGTAAGTTTGCACTCGATGGATTTAGCAAAAATCTACGTTACGAGTTAAGAACTTCAGGAATTAAAGTAACAACAGTTTTTCCGGGGGCAGTACTAACCGAATCCTGGCGGGATTTTGATAATTCCGGGAAACGGATTATGGAGTCAAAAGATATTGCCCAGATGATCAATGCAGCTACCAAACTTTCTGTGCAGGCTGTGGTAGAAGATATTATTATCCGGCCTCAACTTGGAGATTTATAATTAACATTTTTTTTAATCATTTAACCTGCTGAACAGGGGCAGTTTCAGGAGATCTTTTAAATTTGCCTGAGCAGTAAAACCCTTATGATTTTACTTTTAAAAAAAATAATACTTCTTTCTGTTTTAATGATGCTTACGGGGCATTTGCTGGCTCAGGTAAAATTTTCGGCATCGGTAAGTCCCGTTGTGATCAATAAAGATGAATACGTCACTATTCGATTTGTTATTGAGAATGCCACTGATATTAAACAACTTAACCCTCCCGACTTTCGGAAATTTATCCTGATAAGCGGCCCGAATCAGGAGACTGGAATGAGCAGTGTAAATGGCGCGGTTACCCAGTTTTCTGCAGTGAGCTATGTACTGCAGCCGCGTTTACCCGGACAGTATGCAATCAATGGAGCAACAGCCATTGTTGGAAATATTTCTTTAAGAAGTAATCCCGTAAAAATTGTCGTTAGGAATATACTTTCAGGAAACGCTATTGCACCTCCCTCTGCATCGAGGGGCGGTTTTTCTGACCCATTCAGTCAGTCTGCAGTTCCCGAGTTCCAGGATTACATTCTCCATACAGGAGAAAATGTTCAGGAAAAGGTGGCCAAAAATATGCAGCTGCGTTTACAAACTGATAGAACTTCCTGCTATGTAGGTGAGCCCATTGTAGCTTCATACAAACTTTACTCCCGATTAAAAAGCGAAAGTAGTCTCGCTAAAAATCCCTCTTTTAATGGGTTTTCCGTAATTGACCTTTCTCAGCCTGATCCCAGTGATTATAAGCGCGAAACATTAAACGGGCGGGAATACAATGTTTACAATATCCGGAAAGCCCAGCTTTATCCCTTGCAGGCAGGAGACGTGGAGCTGGAAACAGCAGTGTTAGAAAATACAATCCAATTTTTAAAGGATGGAGGTGCTAATCAACCAAATAGTGTACGCGATCTTATTAATGGATTTTCAATGAGTGGGGAAACAGTTCCTGAAACAGTTACATTAAGTAGCAAGCCTGTTACCATTTCTGTAAAGCCTTTACCTGAGGCTCATAAGCCTTCGAGTTTCAAGGGCGCCGTTGGAGAGTTTACTTTTGAAGCAGCCCCGGAGAAGACATCTTTTTCTACTGACGAAACTGGCTCGTTGGGGATCAGGATTAGCGGGAAGGGTAACTTACAGTTATTAACTGCACCAGACATAAACTGGCCGGATGGTATTGAAGCCTTTGATCCGAAAGTAACGGATAACACTGTTCGTACGACTGTTCCTGTTAGTGGAAACAAAGTATTTATATTTTCTTTCGCTGTTGAAAAGGCAGGAACGTATATCTTGCCTCCAATAGAATTCAGCTACTTCGACCCCTCTTCCGGTACCTACAAAATATTGCAGAGTAAGCCTGTTGAATTTTCCATTCTTAAAGGAAAGGGTACTTCGGCCTTAAAACAAAAACCATTCGTGGCCAAAATAAATTCCTCATTGCTCAACAGCATTTTTGATCATAGATGGTGGATTATTGGTCTCATTTCCTTATTAATCTTTACATTGCTATTTTTATGGTTAAAAAAAGAAAGCCAGATAGCCGAGCAGGTAAGTAGGGCATCCACCCTGGCTGCAAAAACACAAAATGAAAGTGTGCAAGCAGTATTAGAAAAGTCAGAACTAAATCAAAGAAATCCTCTTGAAGAGGCTGAGCGATGTTTATACCTGGAAGATTGTGTGGAGTTCTATAGAATTTTAAATACGGAAATGAAACTTTTCCTGGCTCGAAAATTTGGCCGTAACGGTCATGAGATCAATTTCAAGTTCCTCTTAAACGCGCTTGACGGGGCGAATGTAGACAATAATTTAGCATTGAGAATACAGAAGTTAATGCAGGATCTCGAATTTCAGATTTATACTCCATTTGTTCAAAGCGAACAAAGAAATCAAATGTATAGCCGCTCTCATCAGCTCATTCAGGAAATTAATAGCTTACCTGAATTGGCTAAAGCGCCAGCAACTATTCTGTAAACTTGTATCCTACACCACGAACAGAATGGAAATATTGTGGGTTGCGGCTGTCATGTTCAAAATACTTCCTGAAGTTTAATATAAAATTATCAATAGTGCGGGTAGTTGGGTAAACGTTATACCCCCAAACCGACTGCAGTATTTTTTCACGCGTTACTACTTCATTTTTGTTTTCGATCAGCAGCTTAAGCAGCATAGTTTCTTTTTTAGTTAGGAAAATTTTTTCGTTTCTCCTGCTAAAACATTCCTGTGCCTTGAAATCAATCTTGTTCTTTCCAAATTCAAACAAATCAGGTAGGGGCTGTTTTACACTCATTTGTTCACTTTTTCGTATCAGCTTATTAACACGGAGAAGTAACTCTTCGAGGTTAAACGGTTTTGTAAGATAATCATCAGCACCTTTTTTTAGACCCAGTACCCGATCAGCGCTGCTACTGCGGGCACTTAAAATTAATATCGGTATATCACTATTGCTTAATCTAATTGTCTCACAAACAGTAATACCATCCATTTCAGGTAGCATCACATCAAGGATCATCAGGTCAAAATGTTCTTTTTGGAAAACTTTTAACGCTTCCACACCATCATAACTACTAGTCACCTCAAAACCCTCTAACTCTAGATTTAGCTTTAAAGCTTCATGCAGGTTTTCTTCATCTTCTACAAGTAATATTGAAAATATTTTTTCGGCCATTATTTCATTTTAAGATTCTGCGTCAAGGGTTACTTCAAATGTACTACCGACGGTACTATTATTTATGATAATGATTTTTCCTCCATGGCTGGTTACAATCCTTTTTGTCAGGTATAGGCCCAGTCCTGTACCCTTGGCTCTTTTAGTGGCTTCGTTTCCGATCCTGTAATACTTTTGAAACACCTTTTGTTTTTCATCTTCCGCTATGCCTGCGCCCTGATCTACTACCTGAAGCACTGCCTGTTTGCTTTTTGAAAATAATAAAACTTTTATCGGTGCATCCTTTGCAGAATATTTCAAGGCGTTCTCAATTAGATTATTAACTATGATCTCAAGAAGAAGTTTATCACCTGCTACAAAAATGTCCTGTTCTATGTCAACCACCACTGTTCTTTCAGGATAACGTGTACAGAAATCTTTAACTCCGGTTTTAACGATGTCAGTCCAATTTGTTTCCTCCTTCGTCATCTGATACCCACCAGCCTCTATCTGCGAAGAAAGAAGCATGTTGGTGGACAA
>JANXYS010000093.1 GCA_025355935.1 Chitinophagales bacterium
CGAAATATTCAACGCCTTTTAAAATAAGGTTGTAAGGGGTGTTTGTTACAGCGCTTTCTAATGCCGCTAGTGTTGTACGTTAGCACTCAACAAGAATCGATAACAAAAAGAGAAATGTTTACATTAGAACAAATAGAATCAGCGTATCGCAAAGTAAAATCAGGTGCAGATTTTCCCGCTTACATTTGCGAAATAGAAACCTTGGGTGTAACCTCCTTCGAGACTTTCGTCTCAGACGGGCGCACTGATTTCTTTGGTCTTTATAATTATAAAACATCAATACCTTCAAAATATACTGCTTTTTAAATCGCGGAGATTTGCAATGCGCTACAATTTAAATCTGACCTGCTTGCACATCAGCAAGGAAAGACTGATTATTTGTCATTTTGTAATGATATTGCCAAATCAGGTATTCAGAAATGGATGGTTCGTATCGAAAAAATGACTTGCACTTATTATGATAAGGCAGGAAATAAAATCCTGGTGGAACGGACACCGACGTCATAAATAATATTCGTATTTAAAAATACATCTTTGTGAAGTATATCTCTCTGTTTCCTTCTATGTCCGCTTGGATTATGTAACTCACAGATTTTTATCGGGGACTAAAGGAACCGAAAAGATGCTCATTTGACTTTCACATGCTTTCTCTTGTTGCAAGGTGATTACACAAGCTCTTGGATAACATAACACCTACAAGAATGAACGAAAGAAATTGATTAAATGGACGGCTAATGAGATTGTATTCAATGCCGGACTAAAACATTCAGCACCTGCTCGGAAACTATGGGCTCACAATCGTAGTGATTTTTTTCGGAACTTACAATCAACTACTAACACTTCAGGCAGTAGCTAAGTAAAATATCCGCGCTGTGGAAGCTCGCAGCACGTCTGCCGTTAATATCAGATAAATGAAAATAATCTTTACCTTTCTTTGTAGCACATGTTTTCTGAATATTTATAGCCAAAGTTTGCCAGCGCCCTCTTTGCTCAAACGGGATTCTACCCAATTGTTGAGTGAATTGGTAGTTTCGGCATCCAGGGTACCTGAAGATATCTTAGTCTCGCCTGTAAGCATCCAGAAGAAAGATACCACTTTTTTAAAAAGTTCACCGGCCGCATCTTTTTTCGATGCTATTGAAAATATTCAGGGTGTACAAATGATTACTCCCAGCCTCAGTTTTAAGGTTATCAATGCCCGCGGATTTGCTAACACAACGAATGTACGTTTTGCGCAACTGGTCGACGGTGCCGATATTCAATCACCTCATATTGGAGGCCCGATAGGAAATGCTCTTGGTCCAACAGATCTTGATATTGAAAATGTAGAAGTTATTCCGGGCGTTGCCTCTGCACTCTATGGAATGAATACCATCAACGGCCTCGCTAATTTTTCTACCAGGAATCCTTTTACCTCAGCTGGGGTCACCATTTTGCAGAAAACGGCAGTTACCCACTTGGGAGATTTGGAGAGTGGCGCTAAAATATATTCAGAAACCGCGGTCAGGATAGCCCGGATACTGTCATCCAAATTCGCCTTAAAGTTCAATGGAAGTTTTACCAGGGGAACTGATTGGATGGCTAATGATCACACTGATCTAAACCCTCTCGCTAACGCAAGCACCAACCTTTTGGGCATGAATAATCCTGCCATTGACCCCGTGAATAAATATGGGAATGAATCCTCTGACAGAAAAACACTTATCCTGCAGGGTAAATCTTACGTTGTGGCACGAACTGGCTATGACGAGAAAGATGTGGTAAACTATGGGCTGAAGAATGTGAAAGCTGATGCTGGATTGTTTTACCGGCGGTCTGAATCAAAATCGTTTGTCTACACATACCGCGTGGCTGTATTAGACGCAGTATATCAGCGTGCTAACCGTTTCAAGCTACAGGATTACCTTATTCAGCAACACTCCCTGCAATTCAAATCAACTGCCATAAAAGCGCAGGTATACCTTAACGAGGAGAATTCGGGAAAATCATATAATCTCAGATCTACTGCCGAAAATATAGACCGTAATTATAAGTCCGATGTTCAATGGTATAGCGATTATACTACTAGCTTCGACCAGGCAATGCAGGCTGGGAGCAACATCGCTTCATCTCATCGAATGGCACGAATTGCCGCCGACGCGGGTAGATACGAACCGGGTACGCCAACCTTTACGAATACTCTACAAAAATTGACTAATATAAATAACTGGGATATTGGTTCAGCGCTGCGGGTTAAAGCAAAATTGGTAAATGCGGAAATGCAGTTTAATTTAACTGATTCATGGCTGGCATCGTTCAAGAACAATACCCGCCTGGAATTGCTGGCAGGGCTTGATTCCCGAACGTATTTTATAACGCCTGATGGTAACTATTTTGTGAATCCCCTTAAGGGTGAAGAAAACAATGTTATACACTATAGTAAAACAGGAGGTTTTGTATCTGTGAACAAAACTATTTTAATGAGCCGGATCAAGGTGGGCGCAATTATTCGGGCTGATAAAAATGATTATTTTTCCCTGTTGCTGAATCCCCGTTTCACGGCTGTTTATTCGCCTTCGAATTCACAAGCTATTCGTTTTTCTTTTCAAAGCGGTTATCGTTTCCCAAGCATCTTCGAAGCATATTCAAATATCAACAGTGGAGGTGTCAAAAGGGTGGGAGGCCTTCGTGTCATGTCGGATGGCATCTTTGAAAAGGCGTGGCTGCAATCTTCCATCTCCATATTCCAGTCTGCCGTGCTGAAGGATATTAACAGCAACGGTCTTTCAAAAAATGCTGCAATATTAAAAAATAAAGAGCTGCTCGTCAGAAACCCTCATACTTATATCCGCCCCGAACATATCAGGTCTTTTGAAGGCGGGTACAAATCTGTATATGCCCAAGGGAGGGTTTTAATTGACCTTGATTTTTATTTTAACCAGTATCGTAATTTCATCGCGCAGGTTAATATGAACGTTCCTAAAACGCTGGTTCCCGACTCAATTCCTTTTGCATTGTATGAGAAAACCAAACAAACCCAATATCGGCTATGGACAAATTCGCGCACCTCTGTAAGAAATTACGGGATCAGCGCAGGGATAACTTACCACTTAAGGCAAGGATACCGGGTATTTACAAACGCATCTTTTTCTAAATTAAAACAATCTGAAAACGAGGATGGACTTGAAGATGGCTTTAATACTCCAAGGTGGATAACAAATACCAGTATTTATAACGATAAGCTTACTCGGAACCTCGGTGCCGGAGTTACCTGGAAATGGCAGACATCCTATTTATGGCAGTCTTTTCTTGTAACGGGAATTACTCCGGCATATTCGACATTGGATGCCCAGGTAAGCTATAAGCTGCCGAAATTGAAACTAAATTTGAAACTGGGCGCGAACAACTTGCTAAATCATTACTATGTGTCATTCCTCGGCGGCCCGCAGGTCGGCGCATTTTATTATCTTATGTTTACATACGCTACCAGGTGAACTTCAAAAAGGAGCCCTTCTGAAAATGGCTCCTATCAGTCTTAAGTTCTGAAAAGATAGCATTGTGAACGGCCCTGGGAAAACGAATCAAGGCGTGTGCTTTCTGATATTTAATCAGGCTAAAAAATTATCAGGCCATAATACTTAAAATTTAAAATGAAGATGGAGAAGAAAAAGTATAACCTGCCCGGAGGATATTCATTATTTCAGACTACCGTAAAATCATTTGAATTTTTAAACAATCCGATAAAATTTATTTCTAACAGTATGGAAGTTTTTTCCGGCACCTACTCAGCTTCACTGGGTATAAGGAGAAAATTAATTTTGACACAAAATCCGGATTTCATTAATTACATTTTAAAAGATAATCATCGAAATTATAACAAATCAGAATTATCAACAGAACGTGCAGTCCAATTCTTTGGGCGTGGCCTACTTTTTTCAAACGGTCATTATTGGCTGAGGCAAAGACGATTAATACAACCAGCCTTTCATCGTGAGAAACTTTATAGCCTGTACGAAATTATGATCAGGGCCATGGATGACTTTCTGTTAGAATTGCCAGTTAGCGGTATCGTTGACCTTTAACCCTTAGCTCATCGACTTTCGTCAACGTCCTGATACAATCACTGTTTGACATAAAGTTTTCAGATCGAACTAGAGAAGAAATAAGTAACATTTTTACAGAACTACAACACTTTTTAATTAAAGATATAAATCAACCATTACAAAAGCTGTTTTACCCGTTTACAGGTTCCGAAACCCGGCAACTAAAAAAGGCAAAAAGGTTGCGGGAAATTTTAATGGAAATAATTAATGAAAGAAAAGCCAGTGATAAAACCTACAATGATTTATTAGACATGCTTTTGAAAAGCACGTATGAAGATAATGGCGAAGCCATGACTAACGAGCAAATTGCAGATGAGGTACTCATTCTTCTTTTTGCAGGCCATGAAACTACAGCAAACACTCTTTCATGGCTGTTTTATCTACTTTCATCACACAAAGACGTCCTTCAAAAACTGACAAAATCGTTCGGCGATAGTACAGTATATGACTGTATTAATAATGAATATCTCAAAGCCACAATAAGTGAAACCATGCGTTTGTATCCGGCCGCCTGGATGACAGAACGGGTTGCAATGGCAGATGACGAGTTTGAACAGTTTTCATTTCCAGAAAAAACTATTATTATACCTTTCTTTTATGGTTTGCACCGGGATAAGACTTTTTGGAATAATGGACAAGATTTCGAGCCTGAACGTTTTATTTTAAATCCAAAAGTCGAGAAATCTAAATATTATTTTCCTTTTGGCGCAGGCCCAAGAATGTGTATTGGCAAGAATTTTGCAATGGCTGAAATGTCATTTTTTATCTTTTTATTTTTGAAAAAATTTCAAATTAAACCAGTTGGACAAACACCTAACATGAACCCTTTAATTACGTTAAGACCTGATAAAGTTATCCTGAATATTCAAAGTATTAATGTTTAAATGGGTGCGAGGGATAGCAAATTTCCACTTTATCATTCAGTATGTCGAATGGACGTGTCAAAACCTTTTTTCATTAATCATGATTTAGTGAGCGAACCACAATTTTCGAACAACAGAACGTATTGAGCGTTTATTTATAATTTGGGTACCGCTAGCGGAGAGATCTTTTTTTGACTTACCCCCTGCACGCCTGAATTAAAATTATAACATTATTTAAAATCGTTTAAGCCGGATAAAAAGTGAGTATGATAAGAAAACATATGGCTGTCTTCTTTGTTCTTTTTACCTATCTACTCACATGGTCTGTTGAATTGCCGTTGGCAGTCACTAAGTACGGTTATGCATCTATACATATTTCTAAAAGCCTGCAAACTATATGCACCCTTTCTCCGGGTATCATTGCCTTAACACTCACGGCGGTTTTTAGCAAATGGGCTGGTTTGAAGACGTTATTTAGGGAGGTTGTAAAATGGAGGGTTAAATTTAAATGGTATATTATAATAATTATTCTGGGTATACTTTTATGCGGGCTTTCATTATTTTTATTTAATTCAATATTTGGACAAATTAATAAGCCTGAGCCTGCATACAATTTCCTGTTTTATTTTCTTTTAATTCTCCCATTAAGCGCGTTATGGGAGGAGTTAGGTTGGCGGGGCTTCCTGCTACCAATTTTACAGGAGAAATATTCACCCTTAAAAGCCAGCATGATAATCGGATTTGTTTGGGGTTTGTGGCATTTACCTATCTATCTTGCAATAGATCCTTATGGTGATAAAACTATAATTTTCTTTTTTTTTATGTTCATTGGCTGTTTCGCACTCTCCACCATCGCGACCTGGCTTTATAATTCAACAAATGGAAGCCTGTTTATTTGCATATTCTTTCATAATGCGGTTAACACAAGTGCAGCCTATTTTTATAGTAATTTAAAAGGGCACGAATTTAGACCGTTTATAATTTGGATAATATTTTTAGGCGTGTCTGCAATTCTTATATGCCTTAAAACAAAACTTACATTGAATAACAGTGGACAGTTTAAAATAACCGAGGAACAAAGTTTAAAGAATCTGGCAGGATAAATTATTAAATTCGTTTCCGGAAGTAGCTCATGTTTGAGGATAGACGGGTCGTGCTAACTCTGCTACTGATAATTCGCATGTTAATAGATTGAAACGATCGAGATTTTAAAACCTGGTTTGCGCCTTGA
>JANXYS010000097.1 GCA_025355935.1 Chitinophagales bacterium
GGCATCGTTGCAAAAACATTTTGAAGATATTTCATATGGAGAAGGGCAGTGCGTATTTATAAATGGCGAAGCCGGCATTGGTAAAACGGCATTGGTAAAGGCTTTTTGCAAAAAACAGTCTGATAAATGCAGCATTTATCAGGGAGCCTGCGATGCCCTATTTACACCGCGGCCTTTAGCACCTTTGTATGATATTCTCTGGCAGGTTAACAAAGAGCGTTGGCCGACTTCACCTTCAAGCGAAGAACGTTCCGCATTGTTTGCCGATTTTTTCCAGGAGGCAAGCGCCAAAAAAGGTAAGTTATTAATTGTATTTGAAGATATTCACTGGGCCGACGAAGGTACGCTTGACTTCATTAGGTTTTTTGCCAGGCGCATTTTTCAATTGCCCTGTCTTTTCATTCTTACCTATCGTGACAACGAGATTCATTCAATGCATCCGTTGCGAAATGTATTAGGGCAACTGCCCCCGGATTCATTTACAAAATTGATAGTGACGCCATTATCAAAGCAGGCAGTTGTGGAAATGGCAACGCAAAAAGGTTATAGCGGTGAAGATGTTTACAGTATCTCAGGCGGCAATCCATTTTATGTAAATGAAATTTTGGCAAGTTATAGCCCCGGCATTCCTGATAACATTAAAGATTCTATACTTTCTGTTTATGAACGCCAGAAAGAAGGGACAAAAAATGCCTGGCAAATATGGTCGGTGATGCCGGAAGGATTGGAAGTTGAACGTGTCGCTACAATCAAAAATTCGTGGTGGGATATAGATCATTGCTTTGCAATAAGTGTCATTATTGTGCAAAGTGGTAAAGTCGTTTTCAAACATGAGTTATACCGGAGAACAATTGAAGAATCACTTACTCCATTTAGGCGGATGGAACTAAATAAATTGATGCTTGAGCTTTTTTTAGATTCTTTTGAAGAAAAAGGTGAAATTGAACGGATACTGCATTACGCTAAAAATGCCAATGAAAAAAAATTGGTGATCAAATATGCACCGGAGGCTGCAGTGAAAGCTGCATCGATAGGTGCACACAAAGAAGCCTCAAAATTGTTTCTAACGGCAATAGAATATTTTGAAGGAAATGACACAAATCAACTGGCAAAGTTTTATAGAGCATATGCTTACGAATGCTACCTCAGTAACCAGATTCTAGAAGCCATTACTTTTACCCAAAAAGTTTTAAACAACTCAAAGGAGAATTCTGATATCGAAAAAACCGGTGATAGCCTTCGTTTTTTATCCCGTCTCTGGTGGTTTAACGGCAACAGGAAAAATGCAGAAGACTTTGCCTGGCAGGCTATTGAAGTGCTGAAAGACCAGCCGACTTCATTAACAAAGGCAATGGCGTTTAGCAATATTTCACAATTAAAGATGCTGTCTGCTGAACCGGCTGAATGTATGTTGTGGGGAGAGAAGGCTATTGCGATGGCAAAAGAACTAGACAACGAAGAGATTATTTGCCATGCACTTAATAATGTTGGCTCTGTGCTTATGTTTATACTTTCGTCCGAACAAAAAGGCATAGCAATGCTGCAGGAGAGCCTGGCAATTGCATTAAGGAATGATTATTACGAGCATGCTGCACGTGCCTATACTAACCTGGCGAGTGGCTCAGTAAAAATGAAAAACTATGTTTTTGCGAGGAAAACACTGAACGACGGCATTCATTACTGCGAGGAGGGAGATTTAAACTCCTGGAGCCTCTATATGTTATCGTTGAAAGCAAGACTGAATCTTGAAACGGGGAACTGGAAAGAAGCTTGCAGCATTGCAGATAATCTCTTAAAAAATGAAAACCAGCCCGCCATTATAAAAATCACTGCGCTTATTGTTGTGGCAAAGATACTGATGAGGAAGGGAGTGAAAGATGTACTGACCCTGTTGCTGGAAGCAAAAACACGATCGTTTGAAACGATGGAATTGCAAAGGCTAATTCCGTCAATGGTTGCTTTATTAGAATATGAATGGCTTACGGGCAAAACGATTATTGAAGACGATGAGATTGAACAGACAACTGTTCTCATGAAACAATCTGGTATCGAGTTAGAAAAAAATGAATTTGCATTCTGGATGAAAAAAGCAGGTCGGCATTTTGTTCAGGGCAAAGAAATTGCTGAAGCCTATGATACAAGCAGTGCAGCAAAAGCTTCGAATGCTGCGTCTTTTTGGGAAAAAACAGGGTGCTTTTATGAACAGGCGCTTATATTGTTTGAAGGAAATGAGGACGATAAAAGAAAAGCCATTAAAATAGTTCAGGATTTAGAAGCCAATGCAGTGTATGAAAAAATGAAACAGGAGATGAGAAATTCGGGTATCAAAAATATTCCACGCGGCATAAGAAAATCAACCCGTTCAAATGCTGCCTTTCTTACATACAGGGAAATGGACGTGTTGCGGTTGCTTAAAGAAGATATGCAGAACAAAGAAATTGCCGCACAATTGTATATTTCGGCAAAAACTGTGGATCATCATATTTCCAACATCCTGTTTAAATTGGATGTAAGCTCCCGTACTAAAGCTGTCAGCGAGGCTATTCGTGCGGGAATTTTAGAATAGGGAATTTGTTGCGTAAAATGGGGACAACTTGTAGATACCGCTGTATTTTTAAAAATACTTTTGTACAACTTTAAAAATTATACGATGAAAAAATTTATTATCGAAAGAGAATTGCCTGGCGCAGGTGATATGACCGAAGAAGAATTGCAGGCCATTTCAAAAACTTCTGTCTCAGTGATATCTGTGTTAGGCAAACCCTACAAATGGCTTGAATCTTATGTTAC
>JANXYS010000125.1 GCA_025355935.1 Chitinophagales bacterium
GGAGGCTTTTTTCTTTTTGGTATTAATGCTTGCCATTAGTTGCTCCATGAGGTCCTTGGTTTTACTATGAACAACTTTAAGAACAGGATCGGTGGTAACTTTTCCTTTTGATTTTGCTTTAATGATTTTCAGCAACTCTTCACTGTAGGTATCCTTGTATTTCTTGATATCAAATTTTGCAGATAGTTGAGTTACCAGTGCGATAGCCATTTTTAATTCTGCAGGCTTAACTGTACTTTTTGCAGGCAGCTCTAATTCCGTAGTATCCCGAATTTCTTCATGAAATCTTATCCTGTTCAATAGTATGGCATCGCCCGAAACGCGTAAAATGGCAAGGTGTTCTTTATTTCGCATTACAAAACTAGCAATTCCGGCCTTGCCTGTTTTTATCAGCGCTTCGCGAAGAAGAGCATAAGGCCGTGCGCCGGATTTTTCCGGTGCAAGGTAATAAGGCATTTCATAATAGACACTGTCTATCTCTTCCTGGTTTACAAAATCGGTTATCTCAATTGTTTTTGTTTTGACTGCATTGGCTTTTTCAAAATCTTTATCGTCCAGGATAACATACTTTGACCCTATCATATGACCCTTTACGATATTTTCCCATTTTACTTCCTTCCCTGTTTTTTCATTAACACGCATAAATTTGATATTGCTATGATCTTCTTTGTCGAGCATATCAAAATCCAGGTTACTTGAACTGGTAGCACTGTAAAGTTTTACCGGGATGTTAACTAGGCCAAACCCAATTGCGCCTGTCCAAAGAGGTCTCATATAATAGGTTTATAATTACGCAGCATACTTAAGTTCATATTGCAGTTTCTTAATAATAATTTCATAAAGATCAAATTCTATGAATGGTATCGTGGCATCTGCTTCTTTTAAGATGCACCAGTTATCATCTTCATCCTGGTACATGGTAAAGCGATAATTTCCATTAAGATCGATTCCATAAATGGTACCGCGTATGCTTTCTTCAGGTTGTATGCTGGCATCTATGATTGCCCCCTGGTACTTAAACGTCAGTTGTATTAATTCCTTGGTTTGTCTTTATTAATTTGTTTCTAAAATCTTCATAATAACTTTTTCATCTGCTGTCAGATCGGCTCGGTTATCATTTACTGCAATTTTATCCAGTTCTTGGAAATATTTGTGAATGCTGTTGTTTTCGTATAAAGATATTATCAGCGGATGAACATAATATTTCTTACAAACAGTGCGCGTGTTACCTAAGTGACCAGCCACCTGATCAAGCATGGTAACGATATTTTTTTTTGCATTGCTTTCATTCTCTGCACGCCCTATCTCTTTGAATGCTAAAAATGCATTTACCGTGCCAGCCCACGTTCTGAAATCTTTCGCCGTAAAATCTTCCTGGCAGATGTTTTTTAGATAATCGTTCACCATGCCTGAGTCGATGCCGTGCCGGTTACCAGCATCATCGTAATACTGAAACAGTTCCTTCCCGGGAATATCTTTACACTTCTGAACTATTCCGGCTAGTTTTTTATTATTAAGGTTTATATCATGATGCACACCTTTCTTTCCTCTAAATGAAAACTTCACGCTACCGCCTTTAATGTCAACATGTTTGTCTTTCAGCGTAGTTAGTCCAAAAGATCCATATAGTTTTTCATACACGTTATTACCTACCCTAATATTGGTTCTTTCCATCAGGCTTACCACGGTTGCGAGTATTTTCTTTTGAGGCAGGCCGGGCAGAGCAAGATCTTTTTCTAATTGAAGGCGTATTGCCGGCAAGTGTTTTCCAAACTGGAGAAGGCGGTAAAACTTTGTGTGATTTCGTAGGGCATTCCAGAAGGGATGATAACGGTACTGCTTTCTTTTTTTTACATCAATACCCGTTGCCTGGAGGTGACCATTTTCTAAAGCACAAATCCACACATCTTCCCAAGCCGGGGGGATTACCAAACTTTTAATCCTTTCTATTTCTGCTTGGTCTTTTAACGGCTCATCCTGCAGTATATAACTAAAATTACTGCCACTTCGTTTACGTAATATACCATTTGTTTGATCTGTAACATACACAAGATTCACTGCTTCCGCAGTTTTTACGGGATTTTTAATAATTTTCTTTAAGGCCGATTTAGATATCGTTGCTAATTCCGGGTTAAGTTCTTTCATGTAATGGCGCGCTTAGTAAGTTTTCAACAATAGTATAAATTCCAAATTTTTGTCTCTATATTTATGCGTTTACTATAATCACAAAGAAATATCTATGCCTCTTTGCAACTATTCTTCTTTTTAGTTGTCTTCTACAGTATCCTACTCATGGTGAGGAATTCCTTACTCGAAAAACCCAGATCACTACTCCAAAATCCTTCTACGTAAGAAATTCCGTATTTAAGTTCAACTCCAATTAATCTGGTACACCCTTTGAATTTTATTAAATCTTAAATTAAACACCATGCTTTACCATGACCACAACCTATCTTTTATCCAGGACAAGATAAAAGACATCAGCATTGCCTTATTTAAATCGGAGATTAATTCAGAATTACAATTGCCTAATAACATTATTCAAACTTTGAAAGTGGAAGACGACGGGCATATCTGGTTTTTCACTTCCTGTACTGGAAATCACGCACAGAGCATTGAAAAATCCTTTTATGCGTATCTCGATTTCTACAAAAAAGGAACTGATTGCCGGATTCAGCTGAGTGGGAAAGCCAGCATCATTGAGGATAATGATGGAGAATTTTTAACTATCAGCAATTACAGCAAGAGCACAGCAAGCCGATTAGTACTTGTAAAGATGAAGATTATGCAGGCAGAGTATTTCGAGAACAGGAACTCTACTAACCACTCATGGAAGGAAAAATTGAAAGGTGCATTTCAACACTTTTTCTTTTCCGAATCTCACCGCGTTTACGATTTTAATTAATTCAACACTCGCCTATTAAAAATCTTTACATTATAAATAATTACGACTAATAAAAATCCCCCGACTTAGTGCGGGGGATTTTAAAATCTGCGAAGTCAAATATTTATTTCCTTTTGAATTTTGTAATTGCGGCTTTTGAAAAGTCACTTAGTATGAGTCTCCCGCTGATGGCTGCACGTTCTTTCAATAGTTGGTCCCAATGATCTGTTCCTGCCCATAAAGTTTTTTTCAAAGAGTGCATAGCTTCAGGGCTCCCATGTGCCAGGGAATTTGCCAGTCGTAGGATTGACTCATCCATATTCTCTATGTTTTCATGAACTTCTGCATACAACCCTTTACTTTTTGCCCATTGGCTATTGCGCCACATATTTGCATCGATTGCCAGGGCGCTAAATGCCGCCAGACCAATTTTTCGTTCTACTGCAGGCCCAACCACAAAAGGCGCGATTCCTATTGCAAGTTCACTCAACTTTATGTCCGATCCTTCCAACGCAATGGCGTAGTCAGCCGCGGCTACAAGTCCAACACCTCCTCCAACGCATTTTCCCTGGATGCGGGCAATAATTATTTTAGGACATCTCCGCATTACATTTATCACGTTCGCAAATCCGCTAAAAAAGGCAAGCCCCGCTGCTTCATTTGCGGTCTCCAGCAATTCGTCGAATGAAGCCCCTGCACAAAATGTTTTATCGCCACTACTTTTTAATATAATTACCTTGGTTTCATTGTGGGTCCCGGCAAAATGGATTTCTTTTACCAGGGCTTCCAAAATTTTACCCGGTAGCGAATTACTTTGCGGGTGATAAAATTCTATAGTTGTTATTCCCTGATGGGTTTCTGAATTTACAAATCCTTCCTTAATTTGCTGTATCATATAGTTTGTAATTTATTTTTCATCTCCACCATTGTCAGGATTGTTCCTATGCCTACTATTTCATCTTTCTCATCAAAAATTTCTACCAGCCACTTCACAATTCCCTTGGGTATGTCCTGGCCACGCACATAATCCATTCCCTGTAGTGGCTCTTTATTTTCCTGGGCAATTTTCTCCTTGCAGGTAAACCTTATATAGATATATGACCCCGCATAAACAGGTTTTGTAAACCGCAACTCATCAATTCCATAATTTAGTAATACCGGGTTCTTCTCATAGCTATCTACAAACAGCCCCGCTGCAGCACTCATAATAAAATAACCGTGTGCAACCTGTTGTTCAAACATGGTACCTTCAAAATCAGTGCTGACTAGGTGCGCATAAAAATGATCACCGCTCAGGTTAGCGAAGTGGTCGATATCTTCAGATGTTATCAACCTTTTGCCTGTAATAAGCTGGTCAGAGATTTCCAGGTCTTCAAAATATTTTTTGAATGGATGGATATCGCTGCTTTTCCCTTTTGCAAATGGCTGATGTACATTGCTGATAGCCGTAATCATTGTAGGCGACCCTTGTAAAGCTGTTCTCTGCAGGTAGTGCCGAATCCCACGGAGCCCGCCCATCTCCTCTCCACCACCCGCACGGCCAGGGCCTCCATGAACAAGCATCGGTAATGGTGAACCGTGACCCGTACTTTCTTTGGCGCATTCATCATTCAAGACAAGTATTCTACCGTGGTGAGTTGCCGCGCCCAGGAAATAATCCTTTGCAATTCCTGCACTTCCAGTATCGTAACTGGAAGTGCAGGAATTGCAAAGGATTATTTCCTGGGC
>JANXYS010000127.1 GCA_025355935.1 Chitinophagales bacterium
CTGATAATACACTCAATCAATTGTTAAAAAATTTTTACAATGTACAGCTTCGTTCGATTGAGGGGTGTGATGTAAAAGTAATCCTATAACTTTATGCCAACTGAGGGATATGGAATTAAGCAACTCTTTTGAAGCTACTAAAAACAGGAAAGCATTAACGTACACAATCATTATTTGTGTGCTGTTACTGGTTATGTTTATTTTGATTAGCTGGACGGTACAACCGCCGCCAGAACCAGTGATACAAGATCTGATAGAAATAAACCTCGGAAATAATAAAGATGGGTTTGGAACAGTACAACCTCTGATTAAAGGCGAAAGGTCACCGGCACAGGTGAAAGTATCTGCTCCCAAACAAGCACCTCAGGAAAAGCAGGTTGAAAAAGTAATACCCGATGAGAATGCCGAAGAAAATGCTGCACCGGTTAATAAATCTGAAAAAGCAATTCCCAAAATAAAGACTATTACGCCCGAATCAAAACCTGTTGTTCTCCCTTCGCCCAAACCAGCAAAGCCAAAAATTACTTACGATGGCCCGGGCAAAGGAGGCGGAAATAATTCAACAGAAGACAACGGTTATAAATACCAAGGGAATAAGCCGGGGGGAACTGGTGATGCCGGTGATCCTACTGGTAATAAAGACAGTTATGGCAATTCCCCAGGTGGTAAAGTTGGTGGACCTAAGGTAATAAGTGGTAACCGTAAAGTAGTCAGATACTATTCCTTTACCGGTGAACTTCCAAAGGCTACTATCTACGCTCTTGTAAAAGTTGCCCCTTCCGGCCAGGGGACTTTTGTTAAACTGGTAAAGCCCAGCACGAGCTTCAGTACGGGATATTCTACCGCAATTAGTAACTACCTCCGGAATATGCTATTCGATAAAGCAACAGATGAGAGCAATGTAACCGTTCAGTTCAATTTCACTGTTAATTAGGCGACTTATTTTTTGCTTAAGGCTCCGAAATTTCATACGTGCTTCTAAGAAATTTATCGGTTCAAATATTCTACTTTCGTGTTGATTAAATAGCATGAATTACCAGGAAACTCTAAACTACCTTTATTCACGTTTACCGATGTTTACCCGTATCGGCAGCGCGGCATACAAGGAAGATCTGCACAACACTATCTCGCTTTGCAACTCTCTTGGCAACCCTCAGGATAATTTTAAAACTATTCACGTAGCCGGAACTAATGGCAAGGGGAGTACCAGTCATATGCTAGCCGCTATTTTTCAGCAGGCGGGCTTTAAAACGGGGTTATATACTTCACCACATATTTATAATTTCGGCGAGCGCATCCGGGTCAATGGTAAAATGATCGACGAATCTTTTGTAATAAAATTTACAGAAGAAACGCGGCAATTTTTTGACGAAATTGAACCTTCTTTTTTCGAGGTAACCGTGGCTATGGCATTTAAATACTTCTCGATAGAAAAAGTTGACATAGCAATAATTGAAACTGGCCTGGGGGGGCGACTCGACAGCACAAACATCATCACCCCTATACTATCTGTTATTACAAATATTGGTTTAGACCATACCCAAATACTTGGCAATACGCTGGAAAAAATAGCGTTTGAAAAGGCTGGCATTATCAAAAAAAATATTCCCGTGGTAATTGGTGAATACTTGCCGGAAACATTGGAAGTCTTCCGTAAAAAAGCCCGGGAAATGAACGCGGCCATCAGCCTGGCAAGTGAGCTTTTCACAGCAACTGATATTCAAACGGGCACCAATAAGCTTAGCTGCAACATAACGGACAAAGAAATGGGGATAATTTCGCCATACGAACTTGATTTGCCAGGAATGTACCAGGCCAAAAATTTATGTACCGTCCTTTCGGGAGTGACACAAGCACGAGGTGCCGGTTTTATTATCCCGGAGGAGGATGTGCACCGCGCGCTTTCCAATGTAAAAGGGTTAACCGGGTTGCAGGGGCGATGGGATATCGTCCAGCAGCATCCCGATGTTATTTATGAAGTAGCCCATAACGAACACGGAATACGGCAGGTAATAAATCAACTGAACCAGGATTATCCGGCGGCTACAAAACATTTCGTGCTTGGGTTCGTCAAAGACAAAGACGTTTCACATGTGCTCGAACTTTTTCCGGCATCTGCGCGATTTTATTTCACCAATGCGCACATACCAAGGGCTTTATCGGCAGAAAAACTCGCTGAACTGGGATCGCAAAAAAATTTAAAAGGAGAAATCTTTGATGATGTAAATGATGCACTAGCCGCCGCTTTAAAATCTGCATTACCGGGGGACGTAGTAATGGTTTGCGGAAGTTTTTTTATAATTGCAGAATTGAGTTCCAAGAATTAAACTTTCATCTTTTCCAGAAAATCAAAACCGTAAAACAAGCAGAGAGCATGCATACTTTGCCTGATGCCGTGCTGTTGCAAAAGCATGCGTGCTTCCTCCAGCGGCTTTAAGATTATTTCAATCTCCTCGTTTGAATCAAGCTTCTGTTCCGCAGTTTTTCTACCTCCCAACGCGAGGTAGAAATAGGTGAAGTTATTTAACACACCGGGATTAGCAGTGGTAATACCGAGATATTGAAAACTGTTAAAACTGTACCCTGTTTCTTCAAGAAGCTCACGGGCAACTGCATGGTTAGGCTGCTCACCCTCATCAACAAAACCGCCAGGCAATTCCAAAAATACTTCGTTTACAGGGTACCGGTACTGGCTAACTAATATAACTTTATTGTCTTCCGTAATTGCCATGGCACATGCACTGGTAGGAAGTTCAACTACGAAATAGGGGTCTACTATTTTCCCCGTAGCAGTTTCATAACTATCTTCCCGCGCAGTAAAATACTTATGGCGGGAGATGTAAGTAGTTGATAGTTGTTTAAATGCCATCCGGGTTGTGTTGATGTAAAGAAAAATTTCGTAGTCAGTACCACTTATTACGTGTGCGCATAGTAGTGATGTGCGCCGTATGATGTTTACCGTGCCATGCATACATACCCAACAGAAACCATAAGGTCATCTCCTTTTTATGCTCAGGATGAAAAACAGTGCGGTTCCATTCATTCTCTTTTAGGTTTTTCAGAACCTCAGTCCATCTTAAATGCAGAGCATGAAGGAGGGTGATAGAAATATTGATAGGAAGATTCGTGGTATCACTTAACTCCGCCCAGGCATTTTCATCATAAGGCTTTATAGAGGGATTATCTTCCGTCAGTCCGAGTTTGAACCGCGTATAAGCATTACAGTGGCTATCGGCAACATGATGTACCAACTGGTGAACTGTCCAGCCCCCTGGCCGGTAAGGAGTCTGAAGCTGAGCTTCATCAAGGTTTTGAACAGCATACTCTAATTGAGCAGGTAATACTTTAATATCAAGCAGCCGTTCCTGCAACAGAGATGCAGAAAATGGCTGCTCGATATATTCCCCGAGAGGATATTTTAAAGGGTCCACTATTTTTTTGCGGGTTTAATGTCAAGTAATTCTATTTCAAAAATTAAAGTTGCATTACCTGGGATGGCTGCACCTGCGCCTCTTTCGCCATAACCAAGTTCACTTGGAATTACAACACGCCATTTATCACCCTTGCTCATTAATTGTAAAATTTCCGTCCAGCCTTTTATCACACCATTTAACGGAAAGGTTGCCGGTTCTCCGCGTGATACCGAATTATCAAATTCGGTTCCGTTTGTAAGTTTACCAACGTAGTGCACAACTACTGTGTCAATGGCGACGGGTTTAATCCCCCCTGAAGGAGCAGCTTTTAAAACCTCGTATTGTAAGCCGTTTGGCAAAGAAATAACTCCTTGTTTCTTCCTATTTAATTCCAGGAAAGCAGTAGCACTAGATTTCTCCGCCGAATTTTTCTTTTCAGAAAACGCCTGCAGCTGCTGTTGTAAACACGCAGTGGCTTGTTCCTGCGTTAATAATAATTGCTTGTTATTACTCATCACATCAGTGATTGCTCTCGTCATCAATGCGGAATTAATTTTGGTGATTCCTTGCTGTTTCATGCTACCGGCAATATTTAAACCTGCGGCGTAACTAAAACTATCATTGAGGTTTTTCATTGCCAAACTTCCAGTTGCTTTTGATGCAGTAACGCCAGGTTTGATGGAGGGTTTAACTACTGTTTTGGACTTGGTTTGGGCGGAAACTGCTGAAATTCCTGCGCCAGCGATCATCGCGCACATAAAAACTTTCTTCATTTATTATAATATTTGTTGATTAATTACGAAATGCAAATAAAGTAAACTTTACTCATCTCTCATCTCGCGTCCTGTTAAATTGATAAAAACATCTTCGAGGTTGGCAGCCTTAACCTGCTTCGGACGTTCAAAACCAGTAGCAATAAGGTCGTCAATCATTTTATCTGGTGAAGCGAGTTTAATAATCTGGCCCTTATCCATAATAGCTATCCGGTCGCAGAGCTGCTCAGCTTCATCCATATAATGTGTTGTTATAATTACGGTTGTGCCATTGTCCCTGATCTCGCGAATAAGATCCCAGAGATTCCGTCGGGCCTGTGGATCAAGACCGGTTGTAGGCTCATCAAGAAAAATAATCTTAGGATCATTTATTAGTGTGGTAGCTATTGAAAACCGCTGCTTCTGTCCACCACTAAGTTCTTTACTCTTGCTTTTATATTTATCCTCCAGGTTTACCTTTTTTAATAATGTAATGGGATCCACCTTTTTATTATATAAACCATTGAACAGGTTAATAAGCTCCACGAGAGTCAGGCCTGGATAAAAACCAGAGGTTTGCAACTGTACCCCTATGATCTTTTTAATCTCATCAGGATTTTTATCGATGTCCAGGCCGTTTACAAATACCGACCCACTGGTTTTTTGACGCAGCGTTTCTATGATCTCCAGCGTGGTTGACTTTCCAGCGCCGTTTGGCCCGAGCAGGCCAAAAATCTCACCCTCATACACGTCGAAAGATATAGACTTTACAGCTTTAAATTCCCCGTAGTTCTTAACTAGATCTTTTACCGTAATAATTTTATTTTCCATCTTGAGTATTAGCGTTCACAATTAGGAAGTTACATTCTCAGTAAGAGAATTAACACCAGGATTTATAATTTTTCCCACATCGGCTAAATAAGTTTCAAGCTCTTCCATCATCTTTATGCTACCAATAAAGAAGGCAGCGCGTTCATGCA
>JANXYS010000176.1 GCA_025355935.1 Chitinophagales bacterium
AGGATGTGGAGGATGCGGTAAAAGGCCTTTCATGGGCCGACCGAACTAAAAAACTTCCTGATGTCTTCACTTCTATTACCGACAAAGTTGCTGACAAAGAAAACGGGCTTGCGGGAAGAGTTTATAGCATGTTTAAAGGTAACCAGTACATAATGTATGTATATAAAACTTACCGCGACATTCGCCTGGTTGGAGCTCCTCCGGAGAGCGTTGGAAAGTTTGGGGGTGATACTGATAACTGGGAATGGCCTCGTCATACCGGTGACTTTTCAATCTTTAGAGTTTACGCAGGTAAAGATGGTAAGCCGGCAGAATTCAGCAAAGACAATACGCCTCTCAAGCCTAAGCATTTTTTGCCGGTAAGTATCAGGGGTATAAAGGATGGCGATTACGCGATGATCTATGGTTATCCTGGTGGAACAAACCGATATGAAACTAGCTATGGAATAAAATTAAAAAATGAACTCGAAAATCCTTCACTTGTTAACCTTCGCGAGATCCGCCTGAAGTACATGCACGAACAAATGATTAAGGATCCGGCGGTCAAATTAAAATTGGCCAGCAGTTATGCAGGTATTGCTAACTACTGGAAATTTTTTGATGGCGAAACCAAACAATTAATCAAGTTTAAAACGTACGCCCAAAAACAGGCATACGAAAGCAATTTCTTAAAATGGGCTAGCGCTAATCCAGCATATTCTTCCATTATGTCGGACTATGAAAAAAACTATGCTGCATGGACACCCTACAGTAAAGCGCGGCAGTATACAAATGAAGGGATACTTGGTTCACCGCTAGCTGCCTTTGCAGCATCCCTCATCCCAGTTGAAGCCGTGATGGTAAAGCCCGGCGCTCCAACCGCCGATATAAAAAAAGCAGTTGACGCTGCCAATTTGAAACGGAAGTTGTTTCTGGAGTCGGAAGACCGGAACAGTGATGAGAAAATACTGGCTGCTGTTGCCATGATGTTTTACAATGACGTTGATAAAAGTCAGCATCCTATTGGTCTTTATGAAAAAATTAAAGCAGGCTACGGTGATCTGAAAGATGAGTCAACTTATAAAAAATGGGCAAGGGATGTATTTACAAATAGTATCATCCTCGATGATGCTAAATGGGTGGCATTTACAGCTAACCCCGATGCAAATATTTTGCAGGGTGACCCAGCTTTTGATTTCGGAGCATCATTTGTGAAAAATTACAACAGCAAGTACGCGCCTCTTTACCTTGCTTTTGTAAACAAGAATAATGAGCTTGGTCGTTCGTACTTAAAAGGAATTATGGACATGAATCCTGCAGGAGCAAACAAAATGTATCCGGATGCAAATTTCAGCATGCGTGTGAGCTATGGAAATGTAAAAAGCTATGCTCCCCGTGATGCCGTGAAATACGATTTTGTAACTACGAGTAAGGGGCTTCTGGAAAAATATGTAGCGGGAGATTATGAGTTTGATCTTCCTGCCAAACAAATTGAACTACTTCGCAGGAGAGATTTTGGTCAGTATATCGACAAATCAAGAAACGACCTCGTAGTAGGGTTTATTACTACAAATGATATTACAGGAGGAAATTCTGGCTCACCCGTAATTGATGCTAATGGAAACCTGATAGGTTTGGCTTTCGATGGTAACTATGAAGCGTTAAGCCATAAAATAGCATTTGATAAGGATCTTAACCGGACAATAAATGTTGATGTCCGTTATGTACTGTGGTGCATAGATAAGTTAGGCGGAGCAAAAAATATAATTAGCGAATTGAAACTGGTAAAGTAAACCATAAATCTATTTCTATAAAAAAAGCCTGCACTTTTTGCAGGCTTTTTTTATAGAATGGACTCTGTAAAGATGGTGAGGGTTTGAAGTTCTTTATCTCTTTTAATAATTACTTTTATCCTCTGCTTAGGCATCTGTAAAGCATTTTTATATGCCTGAATGTTGAAAGTCATATTATTTCCGACACCAATAATTTCATCGTCTACCTTAAAGCCTGCCCTGTCGGCTGGAGAATTAGCTATAACATCCTGAACTATAATCTTTCCATCGATATAGTAAAAATTCAGGCCAGTGTAAGAATAGTCAAATTGTTCAAAATAGTGACTGTTTGGTTGTAAATGAATTTCGCGCTGACTGTAGTTCAGAATAAGATTAAAGCGTCGCAATAATTCATTGCCAATAAGTCCTCCTGTAAAAGGATAATTAGTGACGTTATAATCATCTTTATATAAGTATGTTGGAACCCCCCTGAAACGGTATGGACCAATCTTTACTTCCTTTATTACCGTTAATCTCATCCTTAGCCGGCCCATCATTCCTTCAGCGCCAGTTACCACTGGTCTTCTTTTTTTATTTAGCACCGTGCTATCCTCAACGAACTTATCACTCATTAGCAGGCATAAACCGGCGCCGGTGTCAAAATAAAAATTGTAGCCCATCTTTCGTCGTTCTTTTGTTTGCACGAATTGAATAGGCAAGGATGTGAAGATTGGGTGAAGCAACGTCCCTCTATCTGGATATTCTATTTTTCCGCGACTAAAAACTTCAATCTGCAAGCTGTCGAAGTTTATCTTAACTACATAGCGGTTGAAGAAACTATATCCTAAAATCCCATCTATTTTTTCTCCGTAAACACTGGAAAGGACTTCATAATTATTAATGTGGAAATTTAACCGCTCAACCTTCAACCCTGGAAAATTCAACGATTTATTAAATACAAAGTGCACCTTGTGTTTCCCGCCGATGCCTGTAATCGTTGTATCAGTCTCCTTCGTTTTGATGTCCAATTCGGCGCAAGTAGCTGAATCGAGCGAAATTCCGCCGCTACCTGTATCCAAAATGAAATTAAGATCTTCAGGCAGGTTTTCGAATTTTGCCTTTACAATAATAACTCCCCCACTGTATTGCTTAAAGGGAAAGCTGGTGATAAATTTAGCTTCCGGTTGAGAGATCAACTCCTGGGCAATGCAATGAAAAGCGGGTATTGAAAAAAAAATGATAAAATAAAAGGTTCTCATAATTTGATCATCTAATATACAACCTAATGGATGTAATTTTGTTAGTTCTTATTTAAATGGTGACGCTTGAGTATATAAGGCAAGACTAAAAATATTACGATGGATATCAACAACTTACTTAAAAAGGCAATGGCTTTTGAATTCCTCTCAGTTGAAGAAGGAATGTTTCTCTTTCAGAAAGCTGCTGTTGCGGAATTGATGTTTGTTGCAGATGAACTTCGTAAAATCCAGGTACCGCATGGTAAAGTAACCTGGCAGATTGATCGAAACGTGAATACTACGAATGTTTGTATAGCTAACTGTAAATTTTGTAATTTCTACCGGATACCTGGTCATCCTGATGCCTACATTACGGACATCGAAACCTATAAAAGAAAGATTGAAGAAACTATAAAGTACGGCGGAGATCAACTCCTTTTGCAGGGTGGGCATCATCCGGGGCTTGGCCTTTCTTTTTACACAGAACTTTTTAGTGAGTTAAAATCTTTGTACCCAAATATCAAGCTTCACACTCTTGGGCCACCTGAGGTGGCGCATATTACGAAGCTGGAAAAAAGTACGCACCGAAAAGTTTTGCAGGCATTAAAGGATGCGGGCATGGATAGCCTCCCGGGTGCTGGGGCCGAAATTCTTACGGATCGTGTGCGGAGACTTATCAGCAAAGGAAAATGTGGAGCACAGGAGTGGCTTGATATCATGCATGAAGCCCACAATCTGCACATTACTACGTCTGCCACTATGATGTTCGGTCACGTAGAAACATTACAGGAGAGATTCGAACACTTTGTAAAACTTCGCGAAGTGCAAAGCCGCAAACCTGCAGATGCA
>JANXYS010000209.1 GCA_025355935.1 Chitinophagales bacterium
CCATCACCATCTGTATCGGGTATAGGACAACCTTGGTATCGCGCTAGCCCCTTAACAGTTATGCATTTATCCTCCTCGTCGTTCACCCCATCACCATCTGTATCCGGAATAGGACAACCTTTATATTTGGCTATTCCTGCAACATCTGGGCAGCTATCATCCCCGTCGGCGATCCCATCACCATCCCGGTCGGGGCATCCCTGTAAGGCCGCAAGACCGGGGGTATCAGGACACTTGTCGTCCGCGTCGAGAACACCATCTCCATCTCTGTCTAAACGAATAACAGTTGGCTCAATATTTACAGCAGCAGCATCTTTTTTATTTTTCTTCAAAATTCCAAAACGAAGCCCTGCATGTACATCAGCCTGCTTACTCTTGGATATGGCAGTAATAATACTTCCTGAACCAACGAACAAGGGACCAGCTCTAAGTGAAATACCCGCATTAAAATGCGTGAGATCATTGTAATTAATGGGAAAATATACTCCAAATATTTTGCCTTCATAACGTGGAGTTAGGGTAACGCTATTATATTGATAGGCGTTGTATAAATTGCCTGCCTTGTTCATGTCGAGCTGCCCCCCAAGATTGATAAAGAACCCCCGATGAAGATGGTAATCAAATGCCGCCTGCAAAACCGTAGGAAGATTTGCTTTATAACTCGTAGTGGAGTTAGCATCTATGCGTGTAAAGAATTGAGGATTTCTATCCAGCACAGCTTTAAATTCTTCTGTATTCTTATCCTGGAGTTGACTCAGGTAAAAACGATCGGCCATAGTGTTACCTGCTATGTTTACTCGGTATCCGCCTGAGGTAGAAGAATTAGTCGCATACCGGATTCTTCCAAGATCCAATAAAGAGACAGAGACTTTGACCTTATATTTATTAAGTTCTCGCTGATAATCATCTAAGGCAGTAACAGAATAAGATGGGCGGAATTCATAAACTAATCCAATGTCGCCCCCAATACCGTTTTGTCCTTTTGTAAACAGGTCGTTAAAAGAAAAACGATCCAGTACAGCACCTGCATTACCAACTCTGATGGTTCCGGAAGTATTACGCAAATAAGCCTGGCTAAGCGCATCCTGGTCGATTGTTGTATTCAGAGACCCAAGTTGAACGTAGTTGTTGCCAACTCCCGATAGATATTTCACCGTAAGTCCGGCTTTAAAATAGTTTGGACCGTTATGCGCAATTTCTCTTGCATAAGATAAACCAATTTCGCTCCATCCGTTCGTGGTAATAGTACTGTTAGAATTCGACGAAAAGCTGTAAGGATAAGAGTTAGCTTTTGAATTAATCACAGACTGAACCAAGTTTCCATCGATGTCCCTTATGTTTCCTATAACTCGTGCCCTGGTCGTAATAGCCATCGCAGAGTGTTTATCAAGGTTAAACATAGCTGAAGGCCCAAACACCTCAACATTTACTGCGGCATTCGTATTGCCATTACCGCCCAGAAAGCGATCGCGGAAATTGTTTGTTTTATTAGAGGTTATATCTTTTAGCTTGAAATCTCCTTTATCGTTTCCTACAGTGGCATTAAAGGATATCAGATTGAAGTCCCAACGGTACCGACTATCTGCAATATTTGCAGGATTGAAAAAAACGCCGTTTACCCCGGTGTAATTACCACTACGGTAACCAGGAAAATTTTGAGCGTTTGATGCTGTGTAAAAGCAAAGTAAAGTAATGAGTAAGGATAAATGTTTCATACAGTTTAATTATGGGACGGCTCCCGTTAATAAAAAGGATTAGTAATACTATACGGACAGGAAATATCGTGCCACCTATGTATTATAAGTTAGGTTAATAAATCTCCCAAAAAGTGAAGTCCAGGAATCCAAAGTAGGGGTCTATCGACTTAAAATCGTGTTCAAATATCGTTGTCATCAAAAATCATTTTTTATGAATTGTACCGTAATATCTCGATCTTATACGATAAAAACTTGGCGGTCCGGTTTAAGAATTAGTAAGCCGTTAATCACTATAAATAACCATTCAGAATAAAAGTAGACGATAGACTCTGCATAACAAATTGAATTATAATTCATTACTCTTGAAATGATCCATTTAAAAGGTAAAGCTTAGTATTATGTGTAGCATAGTACCAAGTATTGTCTTACATTTGTGATGTCAAATATTTAAAACAGATAAAAATCAAAAAAATGAAAACTTCAGTAGCACAATTAACAAAAATCAACACAGAAAATCTTAGCAGTTTAACAACAGTGGTAGAGGAAAGAATTGCCTTCGGGTTTGCTTCAAAACCTAAAATTAGTTTTTCGGTTGCGCAATTATGGAACATCCAACGAAACCATAAATCAGCAGCAATTCGGAGAAATCGGTTATTTTAATCTGTCGGAAGAAATGGACAAGGCAGGTTAGGATTGGGGTTCAAAGCTTCGAACGGCTTCAACAATCTGATCGCGGGTAAAAGGTTTTCCTATGAAGAGATCTGCTCCATTAGAGATGGCTCTCTTGCGATCAGAAATGGAATTGTCAGCAGTTATCACAATGATCTTCATTTCAGGAAACTCCGTCTTTATGTTCCGAATTGAGTTGATTCCCCATCCATCAGGTAGGCGATTATCCAGAAATAAAACTTTTGGCTTCTCTTCCTTCAGGAACACTTCCGCCTGCGAGAGCGTATTAACATGCTCCACAACGTAGCCCGTGTTTTTTAATGCGTTTTTAAGAAGATAACAAATATCTCCTTCATCATCCACGATAAGAATCTTGGAAGGAAGATTAGTAAAAATTTCGTTGCTCACCATGTGCAAATTTTGTATGTGATTTGTACACAATTATTACTCCAAAATTTCCTTGTTTCCCGGGTAATGATTGGCGATATAGCGGAAAACTTATTTGAGACTTAGCTCACCTTGAAGTTTTATTTAAGAAAAGCTTTTTTAAAACCAGGCTTCCTTCTTTTGTGACTAGCCTGTTCGTATGAATATGCGATTCCAACAAGGGTGGCCTCAGAAAATGCAGTACCAAAAAATGAGAGTCCAACCGGTAGGTCATATACCTGGCCAGCGGGAACAGTTATGTGCGGGTACCCACTGATGGCGGCAGGAGTACTTAAAGATATGTCACCCCACCTGTCTCCATAAATGGTATCGATACTGCAGGCCGGGCCCATTGTCAGTCCGCAGATAGCATCAAGTTTATTATCAGCAATAACCTGATCGAGGATTTTTTTAGATCCGCCGCTGCTTGATTGGAGCGAGTCAAGATATTCTTTTGAATCCAGCCCGCCCTTGGCCTCACAGCTTTCCAATATTTCCTGCTTAAAGAAAGGCATCGCTTTGTCTTCATTTACCTTGTTGTAAGCAATAACATCTTTCAGATTTTTAATGGATGCGCGGCTCTTGGAAAGATAGTTGTTTACACCATCTTTGAATTCATATTGCAACACTGCATACTCTGCATCACCCAATTTATTTATGTCGGTTAGATAGCTTATCTCTACGATAGTTGCACCTTGGTTCCTCAAAGTATCAAGCGCAATTTTCAATAATTCACTGCAATATTTATTATTTCCCTGCGGTATCTTTTCTATCCCTATTCGTTTTCCTTTTAATGCACGAGCATCCAGATATTTTGTATAATCAGAGACTATAGGATTGGCGACATTTTTCGATGCCTGGTCAGATGAATCATTACCACTGAGAACTCCCAACAGAATAGCGGCATCGGTAACGCTCCGGGCGATTGGGCCTGCCGTATCTTGTGTTTTTGAAATTGGAATAATTCCGCTTCGGCTTACCAGCCCCACGGTCGGTTTTATTCCAACCACTCCATTTACTGATGCCGGGCAAACAATAGAGCCATCGGTTTCGGTTCCAACAGCTACAGCACATAAATTTGCAG
>JANXYS010000225.1 GCA_025355935.1 Chitinophagales bacterium
TTTGCGTGATAATTGCAGTTTTCTTGTATGGTTCCCGGTGACCACGATTGTAAAAAATTTTCTTTTTAACGGAAAATGGAGTTGCTTTCTTACCAGGAGTAAATAAGTTACTGACTTTATCGTAAGCATTTTTCATCCAAATACTTCCGTCTTTACCACGCTTAAGATAATACACGAAAACAAAACCGGCTAGTGCCGCACCAATAAAACTAAATGGGTAGGGGCTATAGCTACCTACCAGGTCGAGAAGAGTGATAAATAAATATGCAACTGTTAACACCCAAACGGGGATACCCCGTCCTAAATGTCGGAAAATCCTGTAATCATGATTAATGCTTGTAACAGCAACTGCCAGTGCAATAGTTCCACAAGTAGATCCACCCAGGAAATAAAGCGCAATATTATTTTGCAACGCTGGAATAAAATGCGCCGCGGCGATGAAGAGAACTGCGCCTGCGAAACTGCCATAGATATAAACAGGGAAGATGAAATTGTTGCCGGAGAGGTCTTGTAAAATAAATCCAAACATCCATATCCAAAGCATGCTGCTAAGCATGTTCAACAACATGGGAAAAATGTCCCCGCCACCATGTGAAAACATAAAAGTAAATATCGTCCACGGCTTTTGGCTGAATTCGGTTAGAGAAGCTGGCAACACAAAGAGTTGGAGAGCACTGAAACTATGGCCATCGGTACCTCTGCCCTGGCTTACATATAAGCTAAAAAGATTCGCTGTAAGAATTAGGAGAAAAAAGATAATATTCAGGGTGACTAATGCCACAAGAGCATTTCCGGGCTGACCCAAAGAGAACCGCCCGCGCCTGCTACTGTTCCTATATTCATATTCCCTATCTGCGGCCCCCATGATTTTTTATTTAAAATTACGAACAGTAACCTTTAAACAGTTGAAGTCAGTAGAATGTTTTTTTATCTGTCCTATTCCAGAAAATAACCAAAATAAATCCCATAAGTAGCCCGCTCAAGTGAGCATAATGGCCAATGCCGGTCTTTACCGGCCCAAACTGGCCAAATAAGTCAATCAGCACCATAAGCACCACCATATACTTGGCTTTTATAGGTATAGGTACGAAAAAAAGGTACAATTCAGTGTTAGGAAAAAGGTAAGCAAAGGCTCCAAAAAGGCCCATTATAGCGCCAGATGCGCCAAGAGCACTCCCGGAATAAAGAACAGTCTCTCCAGTCATTGGGTCTGTCATCATGAAATCTTTTAAAAACATCATCTGAGTGAGCCCGGCCACCACCCCGCAAATCAAGTAAAAAATTAAAAACCGTTTCCCTCCCCATACCCTCTCTAGCCACGTACCGAAAGTATAGAGTGCAAACATGTTAAAAGCGATGTGTGAAAAGCCCCCGTGTGCAAACATATTTGTGATAACCTGGTATGCCTGAAAGTCAGGCGACTTATAATTATGTATTGCTAGTTTCTCGGTCAATGAAAACTGGTTACCACTGTCAAATACCATTTGTGCAACAAACACTAGCACATTTATAATGATGAGATTGAAGACTACCGGCGCAGTGCGTTGGATGCCGGTCCCATTAGAAGAATATGCCATCCTGCAAATTTAGAGGTAAAAATTTTACTTTAATATTAATAAGGCCACGCTTTCAATATGATGTGTATGCGGAAACATATCAACAGGCTGAACCTTTTCTAAGCGGTATTTGCCACTTAATAAAGCAATATCCCGAGCCTGGGTTGCTGTATTACAGCTCACATAAACAATTTTAGGAGCAGCCATTTCCAGCAGTTTATTTATGAGTTTTTCATGCATGCCTGCTCTTGGAGGGTCGGTAATAACTACATCAGGACGGCCATGTGTTTCAAAGAACTCATCATTACAGATTTTAATAACATCTCCCGCAAAAAAATGAGCATGCAGAATATCATTTAGTGCAGCATTTTTCTTTGCATCCTCGATGGCTTCTTCTATCAGTTCAACGCCAATAATTTTCTTTGCGCCCTTGCTCACAAATATTCCGATGCTACCAGTACCGCAATAAAGATCGTAAACTATTTCGTTTCCTGTAAGTCCAGCAAAATCTCGTGTTATGCGGTATAGTTGTTGTGCCTGACTAGTATTTGTTTGAAAAAATGATTTAGGACTGATAATAAACTTAAAATCTTCCAGTTGTTCCATCACATATCCTTTGCCTGAATAAGTAATGGGTGTAAGATCATAGATGCTGTCATTCCATTTTGGATTGATGGTGTATAGCAGGGTTGTAATCGAAGGCACCTTCTCCAGAAGGAACGATAAGAGACGTTCCCTGTTATTTTGATCTTCGTAGTTGATGCAGACATTAACCATCAATTCGCCAGTGCTGCAATAACGAATTATAATATTCCTGAGCCAGCCAGTGTGTTCCCGGATGTCGTAAAATGAGAGTCCGTTTTCTTTTACATAATGGCGAATTAAATTACGAATAACATTATTTACATCGTCCATTAAATGGCATTCAAAAATGTCAACTACCTTATCAAAAATTCGGGGGACATGAAACCCAAGGGCGTCCTGCTGCGGAACAACGCCGATAGTGTTTATTTCATCTTTTGACAAAAATCGCTTGTTGCTTCCTGTAAACTCAAGTTTATTCCGGTATCCGCGAATAGCTTTAGCGCCTATAATAGGTAGGAAACTAATATCTTCTAGTTTACCTATTCGACGAAGGTTTTGGATAGCCTCCTGCTGTTTGTACTCTAGTTGTTTTGCGTATGGCAGCATTTGCCATTTGCAACCGCCGCAAATCCCGAAATGGATACAGAAGGGTTGTACCCTCTCAGGCGACAGACTAACCATCTTTAATACCCTTCCCTCAGCCCAGTCCTTTTTATTTTTAGTAAGCATAATGTCCGCAACATCTCCAGGTACTGCCCCCTCAACAAAAATGACTTTCCCCTCATGCCGCGCCAGCGCTTTTCCTTCCGCGGCATAGTCAGTTATAAGAATATTCTCCAGTACCAGCTTTTTGTTTTTTTTACTCACGCTGCAAAATTAATTGTTTACCACATGAATGCTTTTGTTAATAATTCGTAATTTCCAACAGCTGGGATGGTCAAATTATCTTAATACCACCGCATTTTAAATACATTTGTTCAGTTTTATCAAGCATGAAAAACATAACATCTATAATAATCCTTACAACCTTATGTTCTTTAGCGACCTACACGTCCACAGCATACCAGGTAATCTTTCAAAGTAACCATCGTTCGGGTATAGCATACCTGGCTTATTACATGGGTCCTAATTTCAATATTGAAGATTCAGCAGCGGTTGATAAAAAAGGTCAGGCTATTTTTAAAAACAATCGAAAATTACCCGGGGGGATTTATGCAGTTGTATTTGCAGATAAACGGTATTCTGTTGAATTTTTGCTTGATAAAGAACAAAACATAAACATAGTAGCTGACACGGCTTCATTGTTAAAAGCGGCGGTGACTGGCTCAAAGGAGAATCTCTTGTTTCAGGCATACCAGCGCTATACGGCGGAAATAGGAAAGTCTTTATCACGCGAGCGGACAGCTTATCTTAAAGCGACCAACAAAGCTGATAGCAGTTTACATGAAGCAAACTATATCCGCTTGAATACTGAACTCAACAATTACCGGTTGCGGATTATGAAAAGTCAGCCCTCATCGCTTATGGCTTCGTTGCTAAATGCCATGCGGGAATCGCCCTATCCCGCGAAACCTCCAGTAACGAGACAAGACAGTTTGGATAATTATAACTTTTACAAAGCTCACTTTTGGGATGGTATTAGTTTTATGGATGATCGCATTGTGCGAACACCGTTTTTTCTTCCAAAACTCGAAAGGTACTACCGCGAAGTTATCGGGCAGTCTGAGCCTGATTCACTCATAAAGGATATTGATTACAAATTATTACTGGCGCGTACAGCCCCTGAAATGTATAAATTTCTTCTGAACTGGCTTACCGATGAGTACATTACTCCTAAATATATGGGCCAGGATGCCATATTTGTTCACCTTTTTAACAACTACCATAGCAAAGGATTATCCCCCTGGTTAAATGCAAAGCAGATGGAAACGATTAGCAGGCGGGCATATATGCAGATGTCTAATCTGATAGGTGAAAAAGCGGCAAACCTTCATCTGGTTGATACTGCCGGCAATCCCCGCGACTTGTATGATGTTGAGGCTGATTACACGATTGTATTATTCTGGGATCCTACCTGCGGGCATTGTAAGGAGGAACTGCCAAGGATCGATTCTATTTACCGGGGTAGCTGGAAATCTAAAAACGTAAAGATTTACGCAGTTCTTACGGAAAAGTTACAGCGCGAATGGATGAAATATATTTCCGATCACAATTTGCAGGATTGGATAAACGTTTATCAAACAAAAGAAATGGAAGAGGAAGAGCGTAAAGCACAGAGACCGGGATTCAGGCAACTTTTTGATGTGATCATGACTCCAACCGTTTTTTTACTTGACAAAGAAAAAAGAATTATAGGCAAAAAACTTAGCTGGCAACAAATAAACGATTTGCTTGAGGTGAAACGATCGAAAGGTAGCAAGCAGAAGACCAATTAAATTAAGAAATTGATGAGAAAGTTTTA
>JANXYS010000335.1 GCA_025355935.1 Chitinophagales bacterium
TGCCTCCGGGCAAGATTTACGGCGATAATACAGAGCTAACCATTAAAACACTTGGACGGCTTACGAGTGAGAAGGAGTTTCAGGATCTGCTTGTTCGCGAAGATAGTTCCGGTATTGTCCGTTTAAAAGATGTCGCTCGGATTGAAATCGGTCCTGAGGCACTGGAGCAAAGCTGGAAATACAACGGAGTAAATGCGGTGGGACTGGTGATCATCCCTCAGCCTGGTGCAAATAATATTCAGATTGCAAACGATTTCAATAAAAAGCTTAATGCCATAAAGCTAAATAACAGATCAGATATCGAGATGAACGTTTTGCTCGATAACACCGTAAACATCCGGAAGTCCATCAACGAGGTGGAAGAAACGCTGTTTATATCTTTTGGATTCGTAGTACTTGTAATATTCTTTTTTTTCCGGGACTGGCTCATCGCTATAAGGCCGCTGATAGATATTCCTATATCGTTGATTGCCACTTTTTTTGTAATGTATGTTTCTGGGTTCTCTATTAACATTCTCACACTGCTGGGTATTGTATTAGCTACCGGTTTGGTAGTAGATGATGGGATCGTGGTTACGGAAAATATTTTCCGGAAGATGGAAGAGGGGTTACCCATAAAGCAGGCAGCGCTGGAAGGAAGTAAGGAGATCTTTTTCGCCGTAATCTCTACCTCGGTTACCCTTGCCATCGTATTCTTACCCGTGATATTCCTTGAGGGCTTTATTGGCCGCCTCTTTCGTGAGTTCGGTGTTACGCTTGCTGCCGCCGTATTAATATCAGCCTTGGTCTCCTTAACCATCACACCGGTTTTAAATGTGTTGTTAAGCAGAAAAAAAGCGGGCCATGGAAAATTTTATATGAAAACTGAGCCCTTCTTTGAAGGTATGGAGAATGGTTATAAGCGATGGTTAACAAGCTTCCTAAAAGTAAGGTGGGTAGCCACTCTTATCATAGTAGTTTGCGGGTTTATGATCTGGGGGATTATGGGTACCTTAAAAAGCGAGATAGCACCTCTGGAAGATAGAAGCAGCGTGCGATTCACAGTTTCTGCCCCTGAAGGAACCAGTTATAGTAAAATGCAAAAAACGGCCGATGAAATAAGTAATTTTTTATATGATTCAGTACCCGAACGGGATTTTGTGTTCGCGCGAACCCCTGCCGGCCCGATCAATAGCTCTCAACCACGCTTAGCATTGGTTGCTCCAAATGGACGGCTACGGTCGCAAAATGATATAGCCAATGATTTGAACAAAAAGATGGCACGGTTTAATGATGCAAAAGTGTTCGCGATACAGGAACAAACCATTGCTGTGGGTGCTGGTTCGAGGGGAGGGTTACCTATACAGTTCGTTTTGCAAAACCAGGATATAGAAAAATTAAAAATCGATATCCCAAAATTTTTGGATGAAGCGAAGAAGAGCAGAACTTTTTCGAATGTTGATGTCAACCTTAAATTTAATAAACCTGAAATTAATTTAACCCTCGACAGAATGCGGATCAAGGACCTTAACCTGTCTTCCCGTGATGTGGTTTCGGCAATTCAGTCTGCCTTTAGTGGAGGCAGGCTCGCATACTTTTTAAAAGACGGCCACCAGTATTCCGTTATAGCACAGGTGGAACGAAACGATCGAAGTAAGCCGGAAGATATTTCGCGACTTTATGTTCGCAATGCTAAAGGTGAAAGTGTGTCATTAAGTTCTGTCGTTAAACTTGAAGAAAGCAGTAGTCCGCCTTCGTTGTTTCATTTTAACAGGTATAAAGCCGCTACGATTTCTGCATCACTTGCCGAAGGCTACACAATCGGGGACGGCATTAAAGAAATGCAGGCTATCTCGAAGAAAGTGCTGGACGAATCCTACCAAACTGCGTTATCCGGGCCTTCCCGCGACTATTCCGAAAGTTCCTCAAACATCGCATTTGCCTTCATGCTGGCACTCATACTCATCTACCTCGTGCTTGCAGCACAGTTTGAGAGTTTTATTGATCCTCTTGTAATAATGATCACGGTACCGCTTGCCCTGGCAGGTGCATTGTTAAGTTTGTGGGTCTTTGGCCAGACGCTTAATATCTTTTCTGAAATTGGGATGATCATGCTTATAGGCCTTGTTACTAAAAATGGAATTCTTATAGTTGAATTCGCTAACCAGAAAAGAGAAGAAGGGCTGGATAAGATGGAGGCGATCATACTCGCTTCCCGGCAAAGGCTACGGCCTATTTTGATGACAAGCCTGGCAACCTCTTTCGGCGCCTTACCCATTGCTTTGAGCCTTGGGGCCGCATCAACAAGTCGTGTACCTCTGGGGATCGTAGTGGTAGGCGGACTCATTTTCTCACTTATTCTTACTTTATTCGTTATCCCTGCAATGTACTCTTACTTATCTAAAAAAAGAAGGCATATTACCTCCGAGTTTACTGCGTTGGTAAAGCATCCTCCCGACGAACGGTCTGGTTTATTGTAGTCTGTTGATCACTGTGATGACGTTTTTAAAAAAATAAAATCGAATGAAAATTATCACTCTTTTCTTTCCCTGTCTGTTACTGGCTTTCGTCTCAAAGGCTCAGCAACCACTACAGTTAAGTGATGCGGTGAATATTGCCTTGCAGAATAGCCTGGAAATGCAGCTTGCAAAAAATAGAGTTACTGCCGACAGTATCTACAATCATATTGGCTACGCCGGCGGCCTCCCGGTCGTTAACGGTA
>JANXYS010000369.1 GCA_025355935.1 Chitinophagales bacterium
GGAAGATTTAGAAGCGCCGTAATTCATCTGCGCCGAACGTCCTTTTTCAGGGCACTCGAAAACGAGGGCGCCAGCCTGCCGGGCATTTTGAACTGTCTCATCTGTACTTCCTCCGTCCGCTACAACCACTTCCACCATGTATCCGGATCGATGCTTTAATAATAAAGTCACCAAACTCCCTATGTGAACAGCTTCATTATATACCGGAACAATTATACTAATATCCATTTGGCAAAAATAAAGTAAATGGATATTTGTCTCTGATCGATTAAGTATGGTTTTTAAAGGAAAATGCTTTCCGGCTTTAAGGATATCGATTCCCATCCACACCCAAACCCGCTGAAACACACGATTATCCGCAAGCGAAAAGCAGGTGTCAACCTTTAAAGGTTGACACCTCAAATATTTCAGCCTCACTCCCCGATTTCGTGCGTAAACGCGCCCCTGGTTTTATGCTGGCCTTCCGCAAACTCCTCAATCATTTTCGCATTAAATGCTTCCAAATCTTCAGGGCTGCGGCTTGTAATAAGCCCATTATCAACAACAACCACTTTATCTTCCCAGATGACGCCTGCATTTTTCAGATCAGTTCTTATAGAATGAAAGGAGGTCATTTCACGACCACTCAACATGCCCGTTTCAATTAGTAACTGCGGGGCATGACAAATAGCTGCAAGTGGTTTTCCCGTTTCGAGGAAATGTTGGGCAAAAGCGATGTATTCAGGATGCCGACGCATCTCATCCGGGTTAATCACACCTCCCGGAATCATAAGTGCATCATAATCTTCTGGCGATGCTTCATTCAGATCTACTGTTGCTTTCAATTCCAGGCTCCAATGATCATGGTTCCAGGCCTGGACAGTGCCTTTGAGGGAGACAATTTCTACTACCGCACCAGCATCTTCCAGCGCTTTTTTTGGACTTGTTAGTTCTATTTCTTCAAAACCCGTATCAGTAAGTATTGCTATTCTCCTGTTATCTAAGGATATCATGAGCGAAAATTTTAGATGATTGAATACTTATAGTACTCCAAACATTATTCCATCTACCTCATCTTGCCATTAATTATTGAAGAGTTTTCTAAAGTCATAACGCCCAGACCTCCTTTGCTATTCTGAAAGTGTTGCAATGGGCATTTGTAATTATCTTAATGTCGTCGCTATACCCGCCGCCCATACTAACCTGGCAGGGAAGTTTATATTTCCTGGCAAGATCAAATACATATTGATCTCGCCGGCTACAACCTTCAGGTGAAACTTTCAGTTTGCCAAACCTGTCTGTATCAAGAATATCAACACCTGCGAGATAAAATATAAAGTCTGGCTTTACACTTTTAAATAGAGCCGGCAAATACTCCACGAGAAGAGAAAGATATTCTTCGGTTCCTGTACCATCTATGAGCTCAATATCCAGGTCACTCTTTTCTTTGCGAAAAGGGTAATTATTTTTCCCGTGCATGCTGAATGTAAAAACAGCGGGCTGGTTTTCGAATAATTTAGCGGTGCCATTCCCCTGGTGGACATCCAGGTCAATGATGAGGACCTTTTCGGCCAGGTTTTCCCGGAGCAGGTAATTCGCTGCTATCGCCTGGTCATTTAGCATACAAAATCCCTCGCCGTGGTCATAAAACGCATGATGCGTGCCGCCGGCTACATTAAATGCGACACCATTCTCAAGCGCAGATAAGCATCCGTCAATTGTACCCCTTGCTATCATCAACTCGCGTATCGTAAGGGCAGGTGATTGCGGGAATCCTATATGGCGTTGTTCTTTAACTGTTAAGCTTTGAAGTTTCAGTCTTTCAAGGTATAAAGGGTCGTGGGTTGTTAATACTATTTCATCTTCACAAATACCAGGAGAAAAAAGGTTTTCATGAGTGATCGTTCCTTCGTGTAGTAGTTGTGCAGGTATTAATTCATATTTGAGCATAGGGAAGCGATGCCCTTCCGGTAACGGGTGGGCGTATAAGGGATCAAATGCTATTTTAAAAACCATATTATGTTCGCGTTATTCATTCGTTTGTTAACTTAAAGAAATTCGTTCTCTTTAAACAGAATACTATACGTTTTGTTTGGCTCCCGACAGCAACGGCGTCTTGTAAAATTATTAAATATCAAAATATTACAGGTGTCAACCTTTAAAGGTTGACACCTGCTTGTTGCTGCCAATAATTGGTGGATTTCTCCGGAATGTGTGGTGATTCAAGTTGACAACCTTATAAGGTTGACACCTCCTGTATCCTTCAAATGTTCATAAACTGATCTTAATTATCTTTAGCCTATGAAGTTTACCTCTATTATCGGCTTGTCAGTATTACTATTTCCCGTTGGTGCCACTGCGCAACAACAGCGAAGTAAGCCCTTGTACCAATACGTAAAGCCGATCATTGGAACACAGCGCATGGGGCATACTTACCCTGGCGCGACAGTTCCTTTTGGAATGGTGCAGCTAAGCCCTGAGACCGACACTATTCCTTTTTCAGTTGACGGGAAGTACAATCCGGAGGTATATAAATACTGCGCGGGCTATCAATATGATGATAAAACAATTGTGGGATTTAGTCATACACATTTCAGCGGAACGGGGCATAGCGACCTGGGCGATATCCTGATAATGCCAACCATCGGTGATTTACAATTAAACCCGGGCACCGCAACCAATCCAAAAACCGGATTTCGTTCAACATTTTCTCACGAGAATGAAACTGCCCAGGCGGGATACTATAAAGTACTGCTGGATAAAAACAATATCACAGCTGAACTAACGGCTACGAATAGGGTAGGTTTCCACCAGTATACTTTTCCGAAGTCAACCCAAAGTCATATTATCCTTGATCTTGTTAGCGGGATTTATAATTATGAAGGAAAAAACGTGTGGACAGTTGTCCGCATTATCAACGACAGCACCGTGGTTGGCCAACGCCAAACCAATGGCTGGGCCCGGACGCGCACGGTTTATTTTGCCATGAAATTTTCAAAGGCATTTACGCAGTACGGCAGTAAGGAATTTGCTAAAATGACTTACAATGGTTTTTGGGGCAAGTTTGATCAGCATCACAATTTTCCCGAACTAGCCGGTAAACAATTGCGCCTCAACTTTGATTTCAACACAAACGGGTTTGAGAAAATAAAAGTTAAAGTAGCGCTGTCATCTGTAAGTGAGGCAGGCGCGCTCAATAATATGCAGGTTGAATTACCGGGCTGGGATTTTGAAAAAACCCGTCAGCAGGCTCAGAGTTTATGGAACAAGGAATTAAGTAAGATTGAGATTGAGGGGCCGACAGAAGAAAAAGAGAATTTTTATACGGCGATGTATCACGCCTTCATCAACCCTACCACTTATATGGATGTGGACGGGCAATACAAAGGGCTTGACCATGATGTTCATACAGCGAAAGGCTTTACGAATTATACTACTTTTTCTTTGTGGGATACCTACCGCGCGCTTCATCCCCTGTTCAATATAGTACAGGCGCCACGTAACCGTGATATGATCCGATCAATGTTGGCGCATTACGATCAAAGCACACTACACATGCTGCCGGTTTGGAGCAATTCCGCCAACGATAACTGGTGTATGTCAGGCTACCATAGTGTATCTGTTATTGCGGATGCGATCATCAAGGGAAATGCTTTAGGTATTGACGCCTCAAAAGCACTGGAAGCATGTGTTGTAACGGCAAGGCACAGAAGTTATGACGGAATTGGATTGTATATCGACAACGGCTATATCCCAATAGATAAAAACGGGGTGGGAACTTCCACCACACTGGAATATGCGTATGATGACTGGTGTATCGCGCAACTTGCAAAAAAACTTAACCGGCTAGAAATTTATAAGGAGTTCACTGCCCGTTCACAAAATTTCCGGCATGTATTTGATTCAGTAACGGGTTTTATGCGTCCCAGGCTGAGCGACGGCAGCTTTCGAAAGGAGTTCGATCCTTTGAAAACCGATGGACAGGGTTTTATCGAGGGCAATGCCTGGAACTTTAGCCTGTTTGTTCCCCAGGATCCGATAAGCCTGATAAAGATGATGGGTGGAAATAAGCAATTTTCCTCAAGACTTGATTCGTTGTTCAGCATGCATCTTCCCGACCAGTTTTTTGCAGAAACGGAGGATATCACGCGCGATGGAATCATCGGCGGATATGTACATGGAAACGAACCTGCGCATCATGTCGCATATATGTACAACTGGGCCGGTGACAGTTGGAAAACCCAGGAACGAATCAGGATGATTTTAAAAATGCAGTATAAATCAGCTCCGGATGGCCTTGGGGGAAATGATGATACCGGCCAGATGAGCGCATGGTATATTTTTAGCAGTCTCGGGTTTTATCCTGTTGCGCCAGGGTCAACCGACTACGCTATAGGCAGCCCCGCGATAAATGCAGCAACCATTCATCTTGAAAATGGCCGCGAATTCGTGATTGATGTAAAAGATCAGTCTGCCGCTAACATATATATTCAAAAAATTGAATTAAATGGGAAACCCTTTCTTGGCTTCCTACTACATCATGATAGTATCATGCGGGGTGGTAAAATAGTATTCTTTATGGGGAATAAACCAGCAAACAAATCTAATTAACTTACGGCAAGAGTTTGCTTGCAGCAGTTTAGCTACATTTACATGTAAAAGAGATAGGGTATGCATTTTAAGAGATTGAGAAATATAATTGTGATGGGAATGTTGTGTTATCTTCCTTTCACTTCGGGCGCGTGGTCTTTAACGGGCCATCGCATTGTGGGAGAAATAGCTGATAGCTACCTTACTAAAAAAAGTCGTAAAGCAATTGCCGATATCCTGGGAAAAGAATCAGTTGCCATGTCGGCCAACTGGATGGATTTTATCAAGTCAGATCCTTCCTACAACTACTTGTATAACTGGCATTTTATAAATCTCAGAGCTGGCCTTAGCGAGACAGATATTGATAGCTATCTCGTTACGGACACTGCCACTGATGCGTACACCAAAATAAATTTTTGTATAGCCCAATTAAAAAACCGCTCAGTACTTTCCCTGGAAAACAGGCAGCTCTATCTTCGTGTGCTCATACACGTTATTGGAGATATTCATCAGCCCATGCATACCGGCCATTTTGAGGACCTCGGTGGAAACAAGATAAAGGTGCTGTGGTTCAGCATACCAACTAATCTTCATTCCGTGTGGGATGATAAGTTGATTGAGAGCCAGGACCTAAGCTATACAGAATACGCGACAGCCGTTAATTATACGAATAAACAACAACGCAGCGAATGGCAGGCGGAACCAATCAGCAAATGGGTGACCGACTCCTACAATATTGCTCAAAAACTCTATGCAGACGTTACAATGCCTGATCAGAAACTCGATTATAAATATAATTTTAATTACCTGGATATTGTGAACCATCAACTCCTGAAAGCCGGGGTTCACCTGGCTGGCGTTCTAAATGATATATTTGACTAAGGAACATGCATGTTCTGTGATAACGCGCTCACATCATTAAGCCGTTTTTCTTAGGAAAATTTATTGATAGTCATTGATACGTAGGGATGTTATCATAAAGTCTACACTGGGTATCCATTTTTTTGAGTTCTTAGCATTGCACATAACCAAAAACAGCAACAACCTGCCTTTAAAGCTTCCATAAAAGAATTGAAAAATTTTTTTAGCATTTCCCGAATTTTCCATGCACCTGATGTAACCAATATTTTTTCCGGCATTAAGTGAAATACCATCGTCTGTTATCTTTACCGATGGGTACAGGTTTTTTACTTTTGCAATCAGAACATCTGCAAATGCAGGAACATCGTTATCGGATAGTGAGTCAGGCTCGTTAAATACTAAACACTTGACCTGGTCTGGCGGGGAAGAGAAGATATAGGCGGGTTTACTAGTTGCGAATCTGTAAGTAGCGTCAACCAAACTACTATCGCGTTTAAAGGCAACCGGGAGCTGCATCACAACTTTCCCGTTAAAAAGCTGCATTGGCGCAGCATTCTTCTGAGATACACTCTTAAAACTACCAAGCACTAACAACAACAAAAGGATGTTTATACGACCTGCCTGGTGATTTGGTTTAAGCATCCTGGCGCCACAATTTTATACCGCCATCTATTGCATCTTTATTTGTAACAATCTTAATATTTTCATCCAATGGGAAATTAATCTTCTTTGAGTTTCCACCGCCCATATATAGCCTGTCGTAATTAAAGACAGTCTTTAAAATGTCAATTACTTTCTTCACCCTTAGGTTCCATTTTTCAGTTCCAACGATCAGCATTGCTTTTTCACCAACATACTGGTCATAAGTTTTACTTTTTGTGATAGGGTGGTGGGCCAGCTCCAAATGCGGCAACAATATACCATCTTTCAAAAAGGCAGTACCAAAACCAGTACCCAGGGTAACCATCATCTCGAGGCCCACGCCACTTACCACGCCCAGCCCCTGCATATCGGCATCGTTAATTACTTTCGCCGGTTTACTTAGCTTTTCAGAAAGCAACCGGGCGAATTCAGTTTTCTGCCATGCACCGGGCGCTAAATTTGGTGCTGTATAGATTACCCCATTGTTGACATACCCCGGAAAGCCAACAGATATGCGGTCGTAATCAGGGAAGTCTTTTACCAGTTCGCCAATTGTTTGTAAAACGTTCGCAGGTGTGGCGGGCTGCGGTGTTGGAAGCTTAGTGTAATCGGCTTCAATGGTCCCATTCATATTCAAGACGCTGGCTTTAATATGGGAACCACCGATATCGATTGCCAGGACGCGGTTGATATTTTCTGTCATGAATTAAAGTTATAGAAAATTTCGAGCGTGTCTTAAATTAAAATCATTTTTGGCAATGCGCCCAATGGTCAGATTGTTGTTGTAATTTTCACGTTAAAATCAGTTACACAAGAAATTGGAAATGAATATAAATAATTCTGCTGAACAGCAGAGACTCAATATAAACGCTGAAAAGGATGTACCACTCGAAAAATGGGGTCCGTACCTGAGTGAAAGACAGTGGGGCACAGTCAGAGAAGATTACAGCAATTTTGGCGATGCCTGGAACTACTTTCCTCATGAACACGCCCGAAGCCGGGCGTACCTCTGGGGTGAGGATGGCCTGGCTGGCATTACAGACTACAACCAGAATATTTGCTTCGCTCTGGCTCTTTGGAACGGAAAAGACCCTATCCTGAAGGAACGTTTGTTCGGTCTTGCAAACGGGCAGGGTAACCATGGTGAAGATGTGAAGGAACTATATTATTATCTTGATAATTTGCCTTCACATTATTACATGAAGTATTTGTATAAATATCCTCATGCCGCTTTTCCCTACGAAGATATCCTTTCAAAGAGCGCTGAATTAAGTATGCAGGAGCCCGAATATGAGATCCTGGATACGGGGGTTTTTAACGACAATAAATATTTTGATGTCTTCATAGAATACGCAAAAAAGACCAGCGACGACATTTTCGTTAAGATTGAAATCATCAATCGTTCTGTGGAAGCGGCCGACCTTACAGTGTTACCTACATTATGGTTTTACAATCGTTGGCAATATGACGATTTTGATGTGAAGCCCTCAATAACCAGATACGGGAAAAATTCAGTACTCGCATCGCACGAAAGGTCGGGGGATTATTACCTATATTTTCAGGATGCTGATGAGAGCTGGTTTACAGAAAATGAAACCAACTTAAAAAAGTTATTTGGTAAAGAAAATAAGGCTGCTTTCGTAAAAGATGCATTTCATGAAGCTGTAGTAGACAAAATGAATCTGATCGCCTTAAGGAAAAACGACAGCGGAACAAAGTTTGCACCGGTTTATAAAAAAAATGTAGCAGGCAACTCCTCCTGGATAATATATTTAAGACTCAGCAATGAAAAAACAGAAACGCCTTTTCACACAGGTTTTGCAGAATTGTTTAACCAGCGAAAAAAAGAGGCTGATGATTTTTACAGCCATATTCTAGTAGCTGATAATGAATTGGCAAATATTGAACGGCAGGCGTTTGCCGGCCTTTTGTGGAATAAGCAATACTATCATTACGATGTAGAAAGGTGGCTCGAATCGAGCGACGGTATTACCGAAATAGGCACGGGCAGAGCGACAGGAAGAAATAATCATTGGAAAAACCTTAAAAATAAAGATGTTATATCAATGCCTGACAAGTGGGAGTATCCCTGGTATGCTGCCTGGGATAGCGCCTTTCATGCAATCTCAATGGCGATGGTCGACCCGGTTTTTGCTAAGAACCAGCTGATTCTGCTGATGAGAGAATGGTATATGAATCCTCAGGGCCAGTTACCTGCATACGAATGGGATTTCAGCGATCTCAACCCTCCCGTTCATGCTTTCGCCGTACTGGAGGTTTATAAAACCGAACAGCGTATATGTGGGAAATCGGACATTAATTTTCTTAAAAAGGCCTTCCAGAAACTGATCATCAATTTCACATGGTGGGTAAACAGGAAAGACCGGAACGGAAATAATGTTTTTGAAGGTGGCTTTCTTGGGCTGGATAACATCAGCATTTTCAACCGGAACATGCCCATGAATTCTGACGCTACCCTGGAACAAACCGATGGCACGAGCTGGATGGGAATGTACGCCTTGAATATGCTGGACATAGCGCTGGAAATAGCTATTCACGATAAATCTTTTGAAGACACCGCCACTAAGTTTTACGAACATTTTGTGCTTATCGCCGAGGCCCTTAATGAACTTGGACTTTGGGATGATGAGGACAATTTTTTCTACGATGTTCTTTCGATCACAGACAAGCTTCCTTTTCACCTTAAGATACGTTCGATAATAGGCATTACACCCTTATTTGCCGTGTCGGTAGTGGGATCAGAGAAACTGGAACAACTGCAGGATTTTAGAAAACGAATGAGCTGGTTCCGGAATTACCGCGCCGTTAATACCCGGTATTTGCCAGGTCATGAAAGCTCGGAAGAGAAGGACATTCTTTTTTCGCTTGTCAAAAAAGACAGGATGATAGAAATGCTCCAGCGTTTCCTGGATGAATCGGAGTTCTTATCAAAAGGGGGCATCCGGTCAATTTCAAAATTTTACGAAACAAAACCTTATTCAATTAGTATTGGTGGGGTAGTATATACGATACAGTATGACCCCGGAGATGCAACATCTGATATGTATGGGGGCAACTCTAACTGGCGCGGGCCCGTATGGATGCCGATTAATTATTTGTTCATCCGGTCGCTTAATAAATACGGTTCATTCTATGGGGACTCCGTGAAAGCGGAATTTCCAACGGGATCGGGTAATTTCTTAAATCTCAAAGAAATTGCGAATGAATTAACGGAGAGAGTAATAAGCATTTTTACCGCAGATGCTGAAAATAACAGGCCTGTGTTTGGAAAATATAATTGGTTTTACAAAGAAGAAAAAAATGACCTCATCCTTTTCCATGAGTATTTTCATGGTGAAACTTCGGGGGGGCTTGGAGCTTCCCATCAAACCGGGTGGACGGCGCTGCTGGTAAACCTTATGCGATTGTAACTATTTTACAAGTATGCTTTTAAAGCGTCCGATCTCTGCCTGTTCTAATGCTGAGATCGGCTCATTATTTTCCAGTTTTAGTTTGAAAAACAATACTCGTTTAT
>JANXYS010000375.1 GCA_025355935.1 Chitinophagales bacterium
TTCACAATTACTGATGTTTCAATAATCAACTTAGAAATAAAATTTATGGGCAAATTCTCAGAAAAAATCGCGACAGCCCACAAAACATTTATTGAACAGCAGCAGATTTTCTTTGTCGGCACTGCGCCGCTGAACGGAGAGGGCCGGGTAAATCTTTCACCAAAGGGCCTGAACTGTTTCAGGGTTCTCAACGAAACGGAGGTTGGATATATGGATTTGATTAGCTCAGGAAATGAAACCTCTGCCCATACTTTAGAAAATGGTAGGATTACTTTAATGTTTTGTTCATTTGAAGAGAAGCCGAACATATTAAGGTTGTATGGTAAAGGCCGTACGATTTTGCGCGGGAGTGAAGATTGGGAGCACTACGCATCGTCCTTCGATATTTATCCGAGTACGCGGCAATTAATCCTGGCTAAAATTGATCTTGTTCAAACATCTTGTGGCTTTGGCGTTCCGATCTTTGAGTTTACAGGCCATCGTGACATACATTTTCAATGGGCTGAACAAAAAGGCACAGACGGATTACGGAAGTACGTTGAAGATAACAATTTAGTAAGCCTTGACGGACTCCCAACTGTAATCGGATTAAATAGATAAGAATCTGCCGGCCTGCATCGTTAAAAGGAATTTTCTGGAAAAGAAAATTTCTTTCGCAAGAAAAATGTGAATTTAGGAGAACCTTTTTTAAAAAATTCACTTTTTAAAATCTAAAAATGGAGCCGTGACCAGGCGGCCGTGTGACAGCAAATTTGTTACGGATTTGTAACCGTCACAAATATTTTTGAAATGCTGACACAGGTTTTTTTTTGATTAGTCAATTGGTTGTCAAATGGTCGTAAGCGCATAAGTTATGAAAACGAATGAAATATCGCCGCTTTTTATACCATTTTCCCATCATTTACTGCCTGATTTCTAAGCGCTGTCCTCCGCCACCAGCTCCACCAAACATCTTCTGCATTTCCTTCATTGGTTTTATTTCGAAGTCTTTTGGAATTTCAAACTCTTTATCAGCTATTTCCTTAGTAAAATCTAATTTAGTAACCTCTACATTCATTACTCTTCCACGTGGAAGTTTCGCTCCATATGCCATTATAAAGCCATCAACCTTATCAAAACCATTATTTGTACCGAAGGCCCCAAATCCCATAGTACCTCCGGTGGACGATAAGTTCTGCAATTTCAATTCTGGAATATACCAAATAGCATTAGAGTCTTTAATTCCAAGGATGTGGGTAGTTACAATCCATGCCTTCTTACAATTATAACCTGCGATTTTCTTAGTTTCATTGCTACCATGCACTTCAACCATATTTTCTGACGATCCCTGGTGGATTCTTTGTGAACTTGAATCTTTCCTTCGGGCCTGCATCATACTGTCCATACGTTTTTTCATGCTTGCCTGTTCAGCATCGGAGATATAGAACCCGTTTTTATTACCCATGATTTCCAGCAGGGTAGTTGTAAGTTTTGTATCGTTATTTCGTATGATTGTTGTACGGCCCATGTCAGTTTTTACAACAGTTTTGACCATTCCATTTTTTAAAAAAGTTGTTGCCTTAGTTTCCCCATCGCCAAAATTGCGAAACATTGCACCAGGTCCGCCACCACCTTGATTTTGAACAGTTTGAAGATCATCCTCTTCCGGGGCTACAACATTTGTAGTTGTGCTGATGATGGCCTGACTAATTAGTTTAGGTTGTGCCGAAACCGCAAAACTTACCCCGAAAAGTGATAATAGCAATAATAATTTCATTCTTCTTATTTTAGGGAGTAAAAATAGACAGGTTGTCTCAAATTTAACCCTGCTCATCCTTATTAAGCAATATTTAACACTGCCTGGCAAGGAATGTTGATGTATCATACCACAGACACGGGAGACGTTTATATAAGCTCCCACCTGAAGCCTACCTAAACGATCATATATTCACAGTAAACTGCTGATATGCACATTCCTTCCCGTACCTGTTAATAACTAGGTATAAATACAAACAAGGCTGATTATGTATTTTATGCCATTCAGTTATATTTGCCGTCTGACTTAAAAATGAGACTGTGCGATTAAAGAGCTTAGAAATTAAAGGGTTTAAGAGTTTTGCCGATAAAACCGT
>JANXYS010000405.1 GCA_025355935.1 Chitinophagales bacterium
GTCATGGAAAAAACATTCACAAGTCCTGAACAGGACTTGTATCCTCAAAGAATTTTTGCAAATCAACTTATTACCTTTGATCATCTACTGCAGTTTAAAAAAGAATTTTTTGCAGAACTGCAAACCATTTTAAAATCCCAACTACAGGTTGTACCTAAAAAATGGATGAAAGCCCATGAAGTCCGCCGCATGTTGAAGCTATCTCCCGGTACTTTACAAACACTTAAAACCTCAGGTGTAATTCCATATACAAAAATGGGAGGAACGCATTTTTTTGACTATGATGATATTCAAAAAATATTGCTGGCCAGAAAGGCAAATCACATGTGCTAACCGGAAATTTATTTTAATTTTTCAAGATTAAATCGTGAACATGAACTGTGCAGAAGCAAACCAGTTTGACCTGGTAGAATACCTTTCTGGACTTGGTTATCAACCGCGAAAAATAAGCAGAGATGATTACTGGTACCTTTCTCCTTTAAGAGAAGAAAAGACTGCCTCTTTTAAAGTCAATAAAACCAAAAATGCCTGGTACGATCATGGTATGGGGAAGGGAGGAAAACTCGTAGATTTTCTGATAGAATTTTATCATTGCGATGTAGTCAAAGCCCTGGGGAAAATAGCTTTAATTCTGCCTGAAAATAAGCTGCAAAATCCATCAGCCAGACCGCCGTTTCAACCGCTGGAAAGCAATGCATTTTTAGCGTTTCCAGCGGGAGAAACGGCGATAAAAATAATAGCCGCAAAGCAGCCAATCAGAGATATGGCGCTTTGCCGCTATTTAGCAAAGAGACAGATAAGCAAAACAATTGCTGACAAATTATGCTATGAAGTAAGCTTTACAAATGGCAATGATAAAAGAATATTCAGTGCCATTGGATTTAAAAATAACTCCGGCGGATTTGAATTACGAAATGAGTTTTTTAAAGCCAGTTCTTCCCCTAAATACATCTCCTATATTGACCATAAATCTACCTCCTTAAATGTTTTTGAAGGCTTTTTTGATTACTTAAGTTACGAGACCTTGATGCAAAAAAAGGAACTACAACTGACAAATATTCTGGTGCTGAATACGCTTTCCTTTTTTCAACGCAGCCTTTTTTTAATGGATAAACACGAGAATATCCATCTTTATTTAGACCAGGATACCGCAGGGAAAAATTGTTCATCGCTGGCTTTAAAAAGGTAAGCAAAATATGCTGCTAGATCAAAAAAATAAATTCTTTAAATGAATCAGAAAATATGAGAAATGAATATAACACCCAAGTTTATAAGCCGATACGAGCATTCATTTATTGCTTTATTTCATGGATATTTATTATGGCAGCATTTGCCCTTATGGCCATAAAATTAAAAATTAAAATTCTTTTTCCTATTGGTTTTATTTTTACTGGAATAATACCATTTTTATTTCAAAAAAAAATAAAGAATTTATTTACGAAAAGAGCAGTTATAGGATTTGATAGTGAAAATTTTTCAATTACAACTCATAATTTGGACAATGATGATAAAGTAAAAAAAATAGCCTATAGATGGGATGAAGTAAAGTCTTATAAATTTTATTTTACCGCAAGTAAAATCACATATATGGATATTTACTTAAAAAATGGCAGTTCCAAAGAATTCGGGTTTAAAGATAATAAAACTGAGCAGGAATCTATTAAAGTAGAAAGTATTTACAGCATATTTCGCACTTATATTAATCTATACAATACAAATAAGGGAGATAGCGAAAAAATTGATTTTGCTGCAGGGTTTCTAACTACTTTTAAAGGCCTAATTATTTTATATTTTTTGGGAATATTAGTTGTGGCAGATATAATTCTCCATATAACTAAATACGATACAAGTGTTGGGTTTTTAATAATGGCATTTTTTATGCTCATAACATTAATTGCAAAGAGAAAACAACAACAAAAATTTTACAAAAAAATGAATGATACTGATTAAAAGTAGGTAGCGGCCTTGTGTCTGGCTACGGGTAACTTACGAAGCCATCTGTTGTAGTTGTTTTTTTACAATAAAGGCATCAATTAATTTTTTCACTACAGCTTTAGCGCCTTTGCAAACCATGGCAAAAAATGGCTACCTGTATATTTATACCAGCAACCAAAGCACTCAGGATGTATATTTTGATGACCTTTCGGTAACGCATACCACCGGGCCGCTCTTGCAGGAACAAAGTTATTACCCATTCGGCCTGCAGATGAGCGCCATAAGCGATAAGGCCATAAATAAATTAACTTCACAGAATAAATTTAATGGCGGGGTAGAGCTGGAAGAAGATTATGGGGTTAATCTATACAGTACTTTTTACCGCCAGTACGATCCTCAGATTGGGCGGTTTGGAGGTGTTGATATGCTGGCGGAAAAGTTTGCTAGTGTAAACCCATATCAGTTTGCGAATAATAATCCAGGAATGTTTAATGACCCTACAGGTGCTCAATTTCAAAATCCCAGTCCAACTGAAGGTTTTCATCATGGGTGGAGAAATGAGGATTTTGGTGGGGCAAATTTGGATAATATATTTAACGGCGTATTTTCAGAGGGTGGCAGTGGGGGTAGCGATAAGGGTCATTGGGATTATAGTTCGTACTGGGGTCAATTATTCAGTCAGGCAGGCAATGGAAAAACTACATATGGAGGAAACTTAGACCCATCTCGTCCTTT
>JANXYS010000434.1 GCA_025355935.1 Chitinophagales bacterium
AAATAAAAATTTTTAAAGCTGCTGGTGTAAGGGTATCGGTATTTGTTGAACCTGATGTTGAAATGGTTGAAGGCGCCAAGATTGCCGGCGCAGACAGAATAGAGTTGTATACAGAAGCATATGCATCCGCTTATAAAGTTGGCGATAAAGAAAAGGCAGTAATTCCGTTTACTAAGGCAGCAGCAAGAGCGCAGGAATTAGGTCTTGAAATAAATGCAGGCCATGATTTAGACCTTGAAAATCTACAATATTTTGCGCAGCATGTTCCAGGCCTGGCAGAAGTATCGATAGGACACGCCCTAATTTGCGACGCAATTTACCTTGGGCTTGAAAATACAGTTCAACTGTACAAAAGAAAACTTTCAGTGTAATTTATTTCAGCAAGCTATTCAGCTTACTTTCAAGCGCGGGCCCTCTCAGATTTTTGGCAATGATTTTTCCATTTGGATCAAGGAGAAAGTTTTGAGGAATCGAAAATATTTCGAACTTTTGGGCAACGGCATTATTCCAACCTTGCAGATCACTAACATGGTTCCATGTTAATGCATCCATATTAATTGCGTCTACCCACGCCTTTTTTGTCTTATCTAATGAAACTCCCAGTACAGTGAAATTCTTCTCTTTATATTTATTGTAGACGTTGAGTACATTCGGGTTTTCCTGCCGGCAAGGGCCGCACCAACTTGCCCAAAAGTCAACCAGCACATATTTTCCTTTTAACGACGAAAGAGCAACTGTGTGGCCAGAGGTATCAGGTTGGGTAAAATCAGCCAGGGGCTGACCAATAGGATTCTTTTTATTTTCTGCAATTTGCTTACTTACGAAACCGCCTATCGCGGAATGCTGTGAAGAAATACTCAGACCATTATAGAGTTTTTCCATTAGTACGTTGTCCATGACTAACTGGTATTGCCGATAGATCGCAAGGGGACTGATATGCGACTGTGGATTTTGTTGGATAAACCTTGTAAGTGCTGAATTTAATTTCAGTGTCTCTGCAGAATCGAGAGTTGCCTCCCCTGAAAAAACTTTTTCATACGGTTTCACAAGGGTCGAGAATTGCACGTATTCATCATTTGAAGGAGACCCTTTCACCACTGACTTTTCAAGGTCTGTCTTACTCCCTGTAACTGTGATGAGGCTATTATCAAGAAATATAGTGATGTACGGAGCCTTTTCCCCAAGAGCAATAACTTTAAACTCCGGGTCCTGTATTTTTCCGGAAAAAGAAAATTTTCCCATTGAGGTTTTGGACGTTAATTCTACAGCACCAGTATTTGCGTTTATTAAAGACACAGGGGTACCCTCCGGATACCCACTTATATTGCCGTTTATAAGGAAACCATCGACAGCTTTAGTAATTTCTAGCTTTTTAGATGGGACTTTAGAGGTTGGTTTGGAAAGAGTTGAAGCAGCCCGGCTTTTTTTTACGGAGCCTCTCTTAACTTGCGCATAACCTAGTACGGGAACGGTAAACAGGAGTAAAAAATATTTTTTCATTGAGTGTTTTGAGGTTGCAATTTATCATAGTTTTATTAAAATGCAAGGCAACTTGAGCAGTATTAACAAGCTTTGAACGGCGTTATTTTTTTATAGTACTAATAAAATCCCTGGTGATTCCATCGATGTCTTCACCTGTGGTCAGCGCGTTTATGTAAGCTGATCCAATGATCGCACCGTTAGCATGTGAGCAGGCTTCTTCAAATGTATTTCGATCTTTAATGCCGAACCCTATCAACACTGGGTTCTTAAGGTTCATAGCCTGGAGTCTTTTAAAATATGGCGCCTGGGTTTCAAGACTAGACTCTTTTCCAGTTGTTGATGATGACGAGACCGCATATAAAAATCCATCACTAAGCTTATCAGCTTTCCTGATGCGGTCTTCAGAAGTTTCGGGCGTTACGAGAAAAATGAAGTGCAGCTGATATTTAATAAACAATTCTTTATAATTCTCCTGGAATTCGTGCATCGGCAAGTCGGGCAAAATGATGCCTGAAACTCCGGCAACATGAGCATCCGCACAAAATCGTTCCATGCCATATTGCAGCACCGGATTCAGGTATCCCATTAAGATAGTAGGCACTGTAATCCTGCCATTTAAATTAAAAAGTTGTTGAAATAATAATTCAATAGATATTCCATTTTCAAGGGCAATCATGTTGCTTTTTTGAATGGTTGGCCCATCCGCTACCGGATCACTGTATGGAATACCAATTTCTATGATGTCGGCGCCGGCTGTTTGCAGTGAGAGTAAAACCTCGGGGGTACTTTCAAGTTTTGGGAAACCTGCCGTACAGTACATATTTAAGATTCCAGTTTTCTTGTGCCGGAATAATTCGTTAAGTTTATTTGCTTTCGCCTTCATATCACAAGTGCTTCATATAGGTTGCTAAATCTTTGTCGCCTCTGCCGCTGAGGCAAATTACTACCACATCATCTTTTTTAAATTTCTCATTCTTAAGAATGGCCAGGGCATGCGCGGTCTCTAAAGCCGGGATAATACCTTCGGTCTTAGCAAGATGAAATGCAGCTTCCAGGGCTTCGGCATCTGTAGCACTCAAAAAGGTTGCTCGTTTACTGCGATAAAGGTTTGCATGAAGCGGACCGATACCCGGATAGTCGAGCCCTGCCGAAATACTGTGAGGTTCTACAACTTGCCCATCTGCCGTCTGCATGAGCAAACTCATGCTTCCGTGTAATATCCCCGTAGAACCGAGCTGGGTGGTTGCGGCGGACATACCACTAGTAACCCCGCATCCCGCTGCCTCAACTGCCAGCAGTTTCACCTTCTTTTCTTTAATAAAATGATAAAATGCTCCCGCAGCGTTGCTTCCACCACCAACGCACGCGATTACATGTGTAGGGAGTTCATTACCGGTAACTTTTTTTAACTGCGATTTTATTTCTTTACTAATAACACTCTGAAACCTTGCAACCATATCAGGATATGGATGAGGGCCCACGACGCTGCCAATAATATAATAAGTATCTTCCGGATGATTTATCCAGTCTCTTATTGCCTCATTAGTCGCATCTTTTAAAGTTTTGCTCCCGCTCACTGCAGGAACAACAGTTGCGCCAAGCATCTGCATTCGCGCAACATTGGGAGCCTGGCGTTCAATATCTTTTTCGCCCATATAAACAATACACTCCAGTCCTTTTAAAGCACAGACCGTTGCCGTCGCTACCCCATGCTGCCCAGCGCCTGTTTCTGCTATAATTCTTTTCTTTCCGAGGGCTTCTGCAAGCAGGATCTGTCCAATAGTGTTATTAATTTTATGTGCACCCGTGTGGCACAGATCTTCGCGCTTCAGGTAAATATTTGTACCATATTGCCTGCTCAGGTTTTCGGCATAAAAAAGCGGTGTAGGGCGGCCCGCGAAGTCTTTAAGTAACTTATCGAAAGCTGTCTTAAACCTTTTAGTTGAAGTTATCGACAAGTACTTTTTCTTTAATTCCTGAACATTTGGATACAACATCTCGGGAATAAAGGCCCCACCGAACTCCCCATAATAACCATTCTTGTCAGGATGTAAAAGCGCATTGTAATTAATTTTATCGCTCATTTTTTAGCTTTCA
>JANXYS010000455.1 GCA_025355935.1 Chitinophagales bacterium
TGCTCAGGACAATCAAACATGGAGATGCCTATTGCAGACTGGGGGTTCATCAATGATTACAAGCGCGAGATTGCAGAGGCGAACTACCCGGCAATCCGTACATTTAATGTTGCTCGTGATGCTGCTTCGGCGCCTAAGCAGGATATTAGTGGCGGCAGATGGCTTGAATGTAATCCGCAAAATGCTGCCCTATTTTCTGCAACCGCCTATTTCTTCGCGCGCAATCTTTATAAAGAATTAAAAATTCCTATCGGCATTATCAATACTTCCTGGGGGGGTACCCACATAGAAACCTGGACCAGCAGGCAGGCCCTTTCAGGGAGTGAGGAATATGCCGAGCTAACCAGGGGCATGCAACACCTGGGCGTAGACGAATTAATAAAGAAGAAAAAAGAATCTTTGCTCGAGAGAATCAAAATGGTACAGGGTTCACATGTGCCCACATCGGCTGAAATTGAAAAATGGAAGACTACCGTATACAATGATGCAGGTTGGCGATTGATGGATGTGCCCGGCTTATGGGAACAGCAGGAGCTCGGAGATTTTGATGGTGTTGTATGGCTCCGAAAATCATTTACCATCGAGGCAAGTGATACCGCAAAAATAGCGGTGTTGGAACTTGGGAAAATCGATGATAATGACGAAACTTTTATTAATGGAGTGAGGGTAGGAGGTATTAACGGGTATGCGACGGAACGAAAATATACAATTCCTGCAGGCATATTGAAAGCTGGTTTAAACCTGGTGGCTATCAGGGTAGATGATACAGGTGGTGGCGGGGGTTTATGGAGTAGTGCCATGGATGTAAAACTTGATATTAATAATAAATCAATTCCGCTCGCCGGCAAATGGTCGTATAATATTGCTTCCGCTGCCCCGTTAGCGTCGGCTATAGGACCGAATAGTTTTCCTTCCTTACTTTTTAACGCGATGATCAATCCGCTGATACCTTTTGCTATAAAAGGTGCCATCTGGTACCAGGGGGAATCCAATTCCGGGCGTGCGTATCAATACCGTACTGCTTTTCCTCTGATGATTTCCGACTGGCGCCAACAGTGGAAACAGGGTGACTTTCCATTTTATTTCGTGCAGCTTTCCAGCTGGAACGCGAATAACGGAAACAGTAATATTGGAAGCGAGTGGGCAGAGTTGCGGGAGGCCCAGGCGATGACGCTCAGGTTACCTAACACTGGAATGGCAGTAACCACAGACATAGGGGATGCAGCGGACATTCATCCTAAAAATAAACAAGATGTAGGGAAAAGACTTGCAGCTATTGCGCTTAATAAAACCTATGGAATGAATGTTCCTTTCGGAGGCCCTGTTTACGCTTCACACCAGGCATCGGGTAGCAGGATGATCATCACTTTTAAGAATATAGGCAAAGGGCTGATGGCAAAAGATAAATATGGTTATCTAAGGGGTTTCGAGTTAGGTGGTTCTGACCATAAATTTCATTATGCAAGGGCAATGATTCGCGGGGAGTCGGTGATCGTGGAATCTGACGATGTACCGCTTCCGATAACTGTGCGATATGGTTGGGCCGATGATGATAGTGAGGATAATTTATTTAATATGGATGGCTTCCCCGCCGCCCCATTCAGAACAGACGACTGGAAAGGAAAAACTGACTCTGTTAAATATAAAATAGGGGATTGATATATTGAAAATATGACAGGGACGTGTTAAGAATCAGTCACCTGACCTGCAAATTATTTTACTACCAGAGGAAGTGCTGCGCTAAGTTCAAATACATTTCCATTTATAAAAATAATATTATGAGAATACTCTTTTTATGTTTTTTAATTGCTCTTAGTAATTCTCTCCTTGCCCAGTCGGATACTGCCACTTACTTCTCATCTTTCGATAAGGTGAAAATACATTATACTGCAATAGGCCATGGACGGCCCGTTTTATTACTTCACGGCTTTACAGGCACGGGGAGTGACTGGAAAGGGAAACCGGTTACAGACAGCCTGCTTGCGAAAGGCTTCCAAGTGATCATGCCTGATCTTCGAGGAAACGGTTTATCAGGTAAACCAGTTCATGCGGATTCATACGCACATGATGCCGAGGCCAAGGATCTTATTGGGCTGATAACATTCTTAGGTATAAAAAATTATGCTGCCGTCGGTTACTCCAGGGGCTCCATTATTTTAGCAAGATTACTTGTAAAGGATAAACGTTGCACTCGGGCCGTGATTGGCGGAATGGGCGCTGACTTTACAAATCCACGGTGGCCCCGACGACTCGGCTTTTATAATGCTCTTATGAATGACAGCATTCGGGGGTACGATGAATTCAGAAAATACATTGCTTCCAAAGGTCTGAACCCGCGTGACCTCGCTTATCAGCAGAAAGAACAACCCTCGACCTCGCCGAAAGAACTTGCCGGGATTAAAGCGCCTGTTCTGATCATCTGTGGAAATGCAGACCAGGATAATGGCAAAGGTAATGACCTTCAAAAGCTTATTCCAGGGTCTAAGTTCGTTGAAGTAACGGGCAATCATAATACTTCCGCATGGACATCAGAATTCGCGGGGAAGGTAGCAGCCTTTTTAAAATAATAGGGGCGATCAGGATCTTCGATATGAAGTTATAAAAACTAACCTTTTTAAATTGTAAGGTAAAGCGCACTTGCAGGCAGTTGTATTATATAGTTCTTGCAAAGCCAAATAATCCGTAGACACGTAGTTGTAATGAGCGGACTTAATTTCGTGTATTCGTTGTAGCAGAACACATTCATTTGATTAAACATGCAGGCTGGGATTTTTAGTGCCGCTGGTGCAGAACACCAGAGTACATTTGACCTTATTCGAATTGATAAACTGCAGATTTGGAATCAACAGAACTTATACTCAAAGAAATAGCGGGCACGTTCGCAACTGGTGTCCACGTTTATTTCAATATACATACTCTTGAGATAATTTCGGTGTCCGATGAAGATATTTCGGATGCAGAAATACTAGAAAATTGTGAGGACTATTATAAGACGCTCAGGGATAAAATCGTTTGTGAAAATTTAAAAATGGATTCCAGGAAGAATTATCAACCGATGGCAGATTATGTTGATTCACTTCCGGCAGGTTGCTTAGCAAAAAAATTGACGCTGGCGATCGAAGACAGCAAGTCTTTTGCGAATTAAATTACAATTAGATTAATCAGGAAGCAACCGTGAAGATTGGTTTAAAAGAGGCGCAGGTAATCTCGCATGTGAAGGAGCAGTTGGGTTTCTTTAACTGAAATATCTCCGATATCCGGCGTTTCAAGAGGTTCAATTGAGATAACCATTATTTAACCATCACAGATAGATTAATTCAGCCTTAATGGCACGGGTGGCATATAAATTGTAATTATAGGATGAATCTATTTTCAAAAAAATTAAAAATTACACGTTATGTCAAATGAACATGAAAATCTCGGAGATAAAATAAAGGATGCAGCACACGACGCCGGAACTGCCATCAAGAATATGTTTGGTGATGCAAAAACTAAAGTAGAAAATACTGCGAATAGTGCAGAGAATGAAGCGCACCACTTAGGTAATAATGCGAAAGCTGAGGAAGGAAATATTTTTGATAAAGCAGGGGCAGCTATTAAAAATACAGTAGGAGACGTTAAAACGTCTTCCCAGAATGCAGCTAATTCTGCTGATAATGAAGCTGAAAAAGCCTCGAACAATTTTAATAATGAAGTGAACAAAACTTCGAGGGAAGATTAATTCCGCAGATAATTTATAGTATGCCGGGCACTTCAGTGCCCGGTTTTTTATTTTTCGGCGGGTACACATGTCCCCATCGTTAGATTTTATTTCCACAAAAAATCAGCTAATCAAAAAACAACTAATATGCTATTCGCGCAACCTTTTTCCCTCAGTTTTGCGGGGGCTGAATGTTGTATTTCGGTTCAAATTTAATTTGATTTGTTCCTCATTGGATGAGCCCGTCGCGGCGATCCCAAAGCGCAATTTAAAAGCGCGCAAGCCTGTTTTTATTTCATTCCAAAAATGGGGTGGCGACTTATACCCAACAGCCCGGTATTTACCCGGAGTTACTTTTCCTTTCTTTTCGACAAATGTTTCAAAATTCCGCACCCAATTTTCAAATTTATTAATGTAATCCGGTTCTGACAACACATCTTCTGATTGATTGTCGCTGTATTTTTTTCCTACGCCGCTATCTGCATACTCCCAAAGGTTTTCAGGAACTTCTATTCCCCCATACCTGCATTGCCACACAAGGGGAGCATAAGCCTGGCGCATGTCGTCAAAAGGTTCGGCGTTACCATTAAAATAATTTTTATACTTTAGTATTTTTGGAATATTGTTCTCGTCCATTTCATCTCCTCCCTGGTCGCCATAACAAAAAAAGCCCGCGCTTCGGCCTTCGAGGTGATTAATACTTAGTTCCTTCCATTGGTCGGAATGTTCAAGGGCCATTGCTTTCTCCGGATCCTTGTGATCAATTAAGCTTTCATCCGGGTTACCACCATTCATACACACCAGCCTGTCGAACATCAATTTTAAATTACTGGTGGGTGCATACCAGTTTACAGGCCCGATGATAGCCCAGGCATCAGCCATATCAAGCCTGGCGTACATATCAGCATCCCACATAAAATCAGGTTCAGCGCGGCTTTTCTTTTTATAACAATTGCATGGCCAAACACATAAGGCCATTGAAGTTGATACGCAGGCATTACAACTTTGAATGTGAGCGCGG
>JANXYS010000464.1 GCA_025355935.1 Chitinophagales bacterium
TCAAGATTTACATTAGCTCCTACCACATCAGGATCTAACCCTTTATACTTAGTTATCGTTGCTAAATTTTGTCCGCTAATAAATATTCTTGATTCAGTTAAATGCAAACGGTCTAAGAATGTTTTCGGTAATAAAAATCCAAGTTCCACATTTCTTAATCGTAAATAGGAACCATTTTCTATCCAACGATCGGAGTTTCCTCGTGCATTTGATACAATCCCTCTATCTACCTGGGGATCGCCCGGCTGTCCTGTTGCTTCAGATACGCCTAATCTTGGGGTATTTGTGTTAGTGTTCGTAGGTGACCAGTAAGATAAGCCTCTCCTGTAATTGCTATATCCCATCGCATCCAAATCTCTTATTACGTCGTTATAAAGTTTTTGACCAAATGAACCATATAATTGAACGTTTATAGAAAAGTTTTTATAACTGGAATTTAATTGTAACCCTGTGGTAAATTTTGGCCACGGCGAACCTGCAAATACACGATCCTTGTCAGTAATATCATCATCTGTTCCACCATCTACAACATTAAGGTATCTGATATCACCTGGCTTTGCATAAGAAGCTTGCGCTTTATGGGCATCAATTTCTGCCTGGTTTTGAAAAATTCCATTCGTTCTTAACACATAATATTCTCCAATCGACCTGCCAACTTGTGAACGGGTATTACCTGATTGTATATATTCTCTTGGCTTGCCTGTTTCCGCATCGATACCTAAATTGCCAAGTTTTAAAATTTTATTTCTGATAACACTCAAATTAGCATTAACGCTCCATTTAAAATCTCCATTCAATTTTGGTTTATAACCTAACTCTACTTCAATTCCTTTATTTTCTATTGAACCCAAATTTGCAATCGGAGTAGCATTCCGACTTGCATTTCCTAAATAATCCGGAATGGGTTGCTGAATAAGTACATCCTCTGTTTTAGAACGAAATAAATCCACAGTTGCAGTAAATGTATTATTTAGAAAAGCAGCATCTAATCCGATATTAGCTGTTTTCTTCTCTTCCCATTTCAATTTTTCATACACTAAGAAAGCTTGCGTAGCGCCCAGGAATGATGCCTGGTTACTTCCAAAAACAGCCCGCGGGGCTTGATTTAAAAAGCCAATGTACCGGTAACGTCCTGCATTGCCACCGGGGAAGCCCGCTACACCCAATACACCGTAAGAAGCACGCAATTTCAAATTTGAAACTGCCCTTGATTTGAAGAAATTTTCTTTATCAATTCTCCATGCAATTGCTCCTGATGGAAAAAATCCTCTCCTTTCTCCCGGGGAGAATGCAGAATTTTTATCTGAACGGAAAGTAAAGGATGTTAAATATTTATCGCTGTAATTGTAATTCAAACGACCAAAATAAGAGCTTATATAAGTTTTACCTTCTCCGCCCGCGGCACCCGAAGTTCCTCCAGCAGAATTTATGGTGGTAAAGTAATTGCCATTTATAACAGCAAGATTAGTTCTGCTGGCAACGTTTCCATCATCACTGATTGTTTGATTTGATAAGCCGGCAATAGCAGATAAAGTATGGTTATTAAAGCTTTTATTAAAGTTGAGTGTGTGCTCTAACAAAGTACTTAAATATTGACCTCTTGCATCTTCAACGGAACTAGGCTTCTCAGATTGATTGCGATACCAAATGCCAACTTTTCGTACAGTATTGGCATGATCAAAACTAGTTTCGCCGGCAATATTAAATCTGTAGGTAAGAGAATTTAAAATTTTTGCATCAAGGTAAACATTACCTAATATTTTAAAGAAGTTTGAATGCACCTTCCACAAATCAGCTATAGCAAGCGGATTACGGGAAAAAGTTCGGGCATCATTGCTTCCAAACGCATATCCTGATGGATTGGCCGCGGTAATATATTGTGATCCCTGTACAGGCAATATTGGCAAATTGTTAAACAAATCATACCACGGATTACCTACTTCAAAATTTCCTTCTTGCGGATTGCGCCTGTTTGAATTCGACAGCATTATATTTTCGGTAATCTTAAATCGGCCCCGGGAAGCGTCAGAATTAATCCTTAGTGCGGTTCTGTCAAAACTATGTCCTACCAAAGTACCTTCATCTTTCAAATAAGAAGCGGAAACCAATACACTAGAATTTCTGCCTCCGCCGGATAGGGTTACATTATAGTCCTGCAGGGAGCCGGTTTTTAAAATAAGATCTGCCCAATTGGTATTAATACCATTGTAATTGGCAACGTCAGCCTGTAAAGCATACCCCGCATTTTGATAGGCTTGTTTGTTTACTGCAACATATTCTGCGCCGCTCAACATATCGTATGTGTTAGGAACCTTTGACCCGCTATATCTTGCTGAAGCCGTTACTTTCATAGGACCTTCCTTCCCCCTTTTAGTAGTGATAATGATCACACCATTTGCTGCCCTGGAACCATATATTGCGGCGGCAGATGCATCTTTCAGTATTTGAATACTTTCGATATCATTTGGATTTACGGTTGTATTCGGATCACTGAACATTCCGTCAATAACATAAAGTGGACTGCCA
>JANXYS010000497.1 GCA_025355935.1 Chitinophagales bacterium
AAGAAATCAACTCCTCTTTAGTAGAGTTATAATAGGTTGGGGAAATCGTTAATTATGAAACGTAGTTTTAAAATTTTGATAGTATTTATTTTAGCAATCCTACTCGCCGGGGTAGGATATTGGCAATTTGTAAAAAAAGGAGTTTTAAAAGATATTGTTCAGACTGCCGTAAAGAAACAAACTGAAAGCCTGTATTATATTCACTACGACAGCAGTTATATAGATGAAGTAAAGGGCGATGCGACATTCTATAAGGTTGTATTGCAATCTGATTCATTACAGGAAAAGCTATACACTAATGATACCTCTGTTTCATCAACAATCTTCAATGTTAGGATTGAGCAAGTAAATATTCGTGGAGCCAACATCCCATCCTTTCTTCAAAAGAGTAAGATAGAAGCAGATATTATCGAAATAATCCGACCGGTTATCACTATCATAAAAACGGGGAAGGATGAACCGATAAAACTCACGGGAGCAGACTCATTGGCACTTTATGACCGTATCACAGGAAAGTTTAAGAGTATTCAGGCGAAAGAAATAAGGATCGTAGACGCCACTATTGCTTTTGCGAATGGAAAAAAAGCACCTCATACTACACTGCAGGATGTTTCCGTAACCTTGAAAAACTTTAAAATTGACAGCACTCATAATTACGATAATCTGGTGAGTTACTTCATTAAGGATGTAGTAGCCACCGTAAAGATAGTGAGCGTTAATAATGAGAAAAATGATAAGGTACTGGAGTTCGATAATGTACAATACAACGCACCCGGCAAGTTTCTCAGCATCGGGAGAATATTTCAAAAGAATAATTCACGGGTTTTACTGGAGTTCAGGAATAACTCGGTCAAAGGAATTTCTACCAACGATTTTATAGTCAACAAAAAAATCAAAGCTGATTCTCTTTCTTCGGACGGTGGTGTTCTCACTTTAAGCCGGAATAAATCGACGGGTAATAAAAAAGGTGCCATCGAAATAGACAATGAGTTTTTTGACGAGGCTCTGATCAGAAATATCCGAATTAGTAATACAACTGTACAACTTTATAATAAGGCAAAACCACAAGAGGCGCCGCTCATCCTGAAAAATTTAAAATTTAATGCTTCGGGCATACAAAACATTTATGATGGAACCAATTTAAAGAAGCTAATTGCAAGCAGTAACTGGAACCTTGGCGGAAACGGGCTCTCCTGGGTTACCAGTGATAACGTTTACCGCATAACAGTCGGCCCATTTTTGATTGATAAAGAAAAATCAAGTGTTAGAATTAACCAGGTTGCTGTTACTCCCCTACTATCCGAAGCCGCATTTGTAAAAACATTAAAGATTCAAAAAGACCGCTTTGAAGGAATTATAAAAAATATTGTAATTATAGGTACGGATGTACAGGCCCTGCTCGATGGAGGAAATATTACAGCGGAGACAATCTCTATCGAACCTAATTTAAAAGTCTTTAACGACAGGACGGTACCTTTCGACAAAGCCAGTAAAGTGGGCAAATATCCTCACCAGCAGATTGTAAAGTTGGAGACGCCCATGTACATTAAAAAATTGCTGATAAAGAATGGCTACGTCTCGTATAAGGAAAGAGGCGCCTTATCCAAACAAGTGGGGAATGTATTCTTTACTAATGTAAATGGCACGGTTACAAACGTGACCAATATGAAAGACCGAATTAGCGTCAATAACATCATGGTATTACAGGCAAACACTAAGTTTATGGGTATTGCCGATATTAACACTACCTGGCGGTTACCGCTCAATACTACAAATGGGGCCTTCACTGCTTCCGGAACATCAGGCCCTTTTGACGCAAGTAAATTAAGTGCTATAACTGAACCGCTGGGCATTGCATCAATAAAGAAAGGAACTGTAGATGGATTAACTTTTAATCTTGAAGGTACTGACACCAAAGCGACCGGAAAGTCTGCTTTGTTGTACCACAATCTGAAAGTTGCCTTATTAAAAGGTAATTCAGACAGCACAAAGGATCTTAAAAAAAGAGGATTATTGAGCTTCGTTGCAAACATCCTGATAAAAGATCAAAACCCGTCTAATGGTGTTACCAGAGTTGCGAAAATTGACCATACAAGAGACATCACAAAATCCTTTTTCAACCTTCTCTGGAAAAGTATATTCGATGGCGCGAAGAAAACCGTCGCCGGTAAAAATGATTACTGACTTATATAACCGGAGAGGTTCAGGATAGAATCCGGATCCGGGCAATTTTCTAAAAATTTTAAAGCTTCAGATTTCTTGCAAACTCCGGGGTAATCTCCAACCGCGTTGCCAATATCAATTATCAACTGGAAGTGAAGATGAGGAGGCCAGTTCCCATTTTCAGTAGGCTTTCCAAAATGAGCAAAATTTTGGCCACGGGTGATAAACTGGCCACTCCTAACTTTTGCCAGATCCTTTAATGCCAGGTGGCCGTATAGAGTGTAAAAGTTAAACATGTCTATCTGATGTTGAAGTATGATAGTGGCACCGTAATCTCCGAAGTTATTATTGTTGGCAAAGCTATGGACCATCCCTCCCATAGGCGCAAATACCGGAGTATCTTCATCTCCCCAAATATCTATGCCCAGGTGAATATTTCTTGGTTCTTCAATTACATTTGTGTCAGTTGTTAGATTTTTATCGAAAAGCTGGCTTCTGCGATACATGTTACGCGTTTCTCCATAACCTCCAACCAAATATCTCGCACCCTTGGCCATACGTATTTCTGTTATGAAATCAGAGAGGGCGGGGGTGCTTTCATAATTAAGTGCAGAAAAAAACAGATTAGCGGGCGAAAGATCGAGACTGGTAATTTTTTCCGTTTTTGGATAGAAAGGGACTACCGGGGAAAATGTTCCAGAGATTTTTTTAAGGATCAGAGAAAAATCTTTAGTGGATATCATGCAACAAATTTACCGATTATTAAGGCATCGTTTATAAAATTGCTTTTCATCCAAACTGTTGTTATTTTATCAGATAACGACATTCACCATCTTTCCTTTCACAAAGATTATTTTTTTAGGCTCCTTGCCATCTAACCATTTTTGCACGACCTCATTTGCGAGTACCTGCGCACGAACCTCTGGTTCTTCTGCGGCAGTAGCAATACTGATAGTAGTACGCAGTTTTCCATTAATAGAAACAGGATAGTCTTTTGATGCTTCCACCAAATATTGTGCGTCGAAGACAGGGTACGCCGCATCCAAAACTGAGCCGGTATTGCTAATGGAATTCCATAATTCTTCAGCCACATGCGGTGCATACGGGGCTATAAGGATTAATATTTTTTCAAGAATATCTTTTTTATAACATTTTAAGTCAGCGAGTTCATTCACACTAATCATAAAAGCACTCACGGCAGTATTGTACGAGAACTGCTCAGTATCGCTATCAATTTTTTTAATTGTTTTATGAAGAACTTTAAATTCAGCGTTGTCAGGCGTATCATTGGTCCAAACCTTGCCTTTTACCTCATCGAAAAATAATCTCCAGAGTTTACGCAGAAACCGATGAACACCTTCAATTCCTTTGGTATCCCAGGGCTTGCTCATTTCCACAGGCCCGAGGAACATTTCATACATCCTAAAAGTATCAGCACCATACTTATTTACCAGCTCATCCGGGTTAACTGTATTGAATTTAGATTTTGACATTTTTTCCGTTTCAACCTCCGTGAGAAACTTTCCGTTTTCCAGAATAAATTCTGCATTCCCAAATTCTCCATTCTTCCATTTTTTAAAGGCGGTTAAATTGAGTTCTGTCCCATCTACAATGTTCACATCCACATGAATTCGATCCGTATTACCTTCAAACTCGCCTGTATTCACCAGGCCTGCTGAAACAAAGGTTGTTGTTCCTTTAACCCGGTTTACGAAACGGCTGCTACCCTGTATCATGCCCTGGTTCACTAGTTTTCGAAACGGTTCGTCAAAACCTATTAAACCGAGATCGTACATGACTTTCGTCCACATTCTGCTATATAGCAAATGGCCCACTGCATGTTCAGTTCCACCGATATATACATCAACCTGGTTCCAGTAATCGCTCACTTTCCTGTCGCAGAAAATAGCATCATTATTAGGATCCATGTATCTTAGGAAATACCAGCTACTACCCGCATAACCGGGCATCGTGGATGTTTCAAATTTATTTCCCATCCAGTCTGCAATGTTGGCCAGTGGGCCTTCTCCTTCCGGACCCGCGCTATACTTTTTAACATATGGAAGTTCTAATGGCAGCTCATCTTCAGCCAGGGGAGTTGCTATACCGTCGTGCCATTTTATAGGAAATGGTTCGCCCCAATATCGCTGGCGGCTGAAGCCGGCATCACGCATCCGGTAGTTTATCTTACGTCTGCCAATTCCCAATTCGTCAATTTTATCCATCGCAATTGCGATTGCGTCTTTCATTAGAACGCCATTTAAAAAACCGGAGTTTTCCAATACGGCATCCTTAGTAGGATTAGCTTCCTCCCCGTTATAATGCCCGCCAATGGTGTTAGTGACAGGAATATTAAAATGTTTGGCAAAAGTGTAATCCCGCTGGTCTCCACACGGAACGGCCATGATGGCGCCAGTACCATAGCCTGCCAGGACATAATCTGCTATCCATACGGGGATCAATTTACCATCGAAAGGGTTCACAGCATAAGCACCGGTAAAACAACCTGTAACCTGTTTTACTTCCGCCATTCGTTCCCGGTCGCTGCGGCTTTTTACATATCTGAGGTATTCATCAATTTTTTCCCGCTGGTCTTTTGTAGTAATATCATTTACGAGCTCATGTTCCGGAGCCAGGACCAGGAAATCTACCCCGAAAATGGTATCAGGCCTGGTAGTATAAACTTTAATTTTGGCTGGGGCATCTTCTATGGTAAATTCCATCTCTGCGCCTTCGCTTTTTCCAATCCAGTTGCGCTGCATATCCTTCATTGAATCACTGAAGTCAACAGTCTCCAGGCCTTGCAAGAGGCGATCAGCATAAGCCGTTATCCGGAGATACCACTGCCTCATCTTCTTTTTTACTACCGGGAATCCTCCACGCTCGCTTACGCCGTTAATTACTTCGTCATTGGCTAATACAGTTCCCAGGCTTTCGCACCAGTTAACTTCCCCGAATGAAGAAAAAGCGAGCCTGCGTTGCATAAGAATATCGGCCTGCTCTTTCTTCGTATAGCCGTTCCAGTCAGCTGCAGTAAAGTGTTTACTCCCCTGGCCTTCATATTTTTTTATCAGCTCATCAATTGGCCTTGCTTTCTGCTGCGTATTGCAGAAATAGCTGTTGAATAACTGGAGAAACAGCCACTGCGTCCACTTATAATATTTCGGATCACTGGTGCGAATCTCGCGGTCCCAGTCGTAACAAAAACCTATTTTATCTAGCTGGCTCTTAAATGTTGCAATATTTTTTTCAGTGGTGTCGGCAGGATGTTGTCCAGTTTCTATTGCATACTGTTCTGCAGGTAAACCGAAACTATCGAACCCCATCGGGTGAAGTACATTAAAACCCTTAAGCCTTTTATACCTGCTATAAATATCACTTGCTATATAACCCAGGGGATGGCCTACGTGAAGACCTGCCCCGCTTGGATAAGGGAACATATCAAGAACATAGCATTTAGGTTTGGTACTGTCATTGCTAACGGCGTAAGCATTTCTTTCTTTCCATCTTTGTTGCCACTTAACTTCTATCTCCCTGAAATTGTATTCCATATCTGTGATTAATTTGGCATCCCTGGTTGTGAATTGGCCATCCTTCTAACTCTTATCAATCGTGCATTGCTTTCATTCTCCAATGATAATTTGATTAAATAATCAGCGCGAGATATATAAAAGTTTTTAACAAATAAATGTGCTTTTACAAAGCAGCATTAAAAATATATTTGACGGCCAATCGTTTTTTGTAGTTGGCAAAAATAAAGCAAAGCAGGTAAAAACCTCTACTTTTGTGGCACCGGGATTTATTCATTCAAATTAGCGCGTATTATGGCTCAATTGGGAAAGGCATCAAGCAAAAAAAGTAAACCAAGTTATATAGGTGCCATCGTTGGTGTTGCTGTTGTTTTATTCCTGTTTGGAATAGTCGGCTGGTTCTTTTTAAACATCCGGAAAACGGGCGATTATTTTAAAGAGAGCATACAGGTGCATACATATCTAAACCGAGATGCAGGCAAAAAACAAATTGATAGCCTTACTCAATACATTTCTGCACTGCCGTATGCAAACAGGGTTGAATATGTGACGAAGGAAAAAGCGATGCAAAAGTGGAACTCCGCAAACGATACTACCTGGAAACAATTCCTAAATAATAATCCACTACCTGAAAGCATCGACTTTTACGTGAAAGCGGATCATGTAGAAAAAGACAGCCTGAATCTACTTGCCAGCAATCTCCAACTTATTTTTCCTGGCGTAATATCTGAATTCCAGTTTCCTACCGAAACAGTTGCCAAAGTGAGCCAATTTGTAAAAACGGCAGCTCTTATTTTTCTTATAGCCGCTATCATCCTAACGATTATAGTTGTGTTTTCAATAGATAATACAATCCGCCTGGCAATGTACAGCAACCGATTTTTAATAAAAACTATGCAGATGGTGGGTGCAACAAGGGGATTTATTGCCAAACCAATTAACCAGCGCGCAGTGATCAATGGGCTTATAGCCTCTGCCATCGCGATTGCGCTTGTATGGCTTACGGTTGTAGTTGTAGAAAGCCTGCGGCCAGAATTCAAATTATTACACGACAATACAGGGCTTCTGCTTCTGTTCCTGATTATCGTTTTATTGGGCGTTACTATTACGCTAGCCAGCACACATAGGTCGGTGATAAAATACTTACGGATGAAACTGGATGACCTGTATTAAAAAAAATTTAAATAGCCGTATATTGCGGCTCTTAAAAACTGATATGGAAAAGAAAAAAGAGATTGTCATTAACGAACCTTTGTTTGGGAAAGACAACCTGAGGTGGATGTTGATTGGGCTTGCGGTTCTCGCATTAGGATTTTTCCTGATGGCCGGGGGAAAAAGTGCGGATCCAAAAGTATTTGACCCCAAAGAGGTGTACAGTCCTATCAGGATCACGGTAGCTCCCCTCCTTATCATTATTGGTTTTGTAATTGAGATCTATGCGATCATGAAGAAATCAAGGCAAGCCTAAAATAAATTCTACCTGCTTCACTTGATGCGCTGTAATTACAGCGCATTTTTATAATTATCTATATGGACCTCATACAAAGTATTATCATTGCCATTGTTGAAGGACTAACCGAATTCATACCCGTTTCGTCAACAGGGCATATGATCATCGCGGAAAAATTGCTAAAGATTCCCGGAAACGATTTTACAAAAGTGTTTACTGTTGCCATTCAGCTGGGAGCAATCCTGGCAGTTGTTGTTTTGTATTATAAAAAGTTTTTCGACTTTAAAAAATGGCAGCTATACCTTAAACTTATTATAGGTGTGGTGCCGGCTCTTGTTTTGGGTGCTTTGTTTTCGGACAGGATTGATGCCATGCTTGAAAGTACTACAACGGTAGCCATTGCATTGCTTGCCGGCGGTATTGTTTTATTATTTATTGACAACGTTTTCAAAAATCAACGAATCAATACTGATGAAAAAATTTCATTTTTGAATGCATTTATCATTGGTATCTGGCAGTGCCTGGCGATGATTCCGGGCGTAAGCCGGAGTGCAGCATCTATTATTGGCGGTATGCAACAAAAATTAACGCGTAGCGCCGCTGCCGAATTTTCGTTTCTCCTTGCGGTACCAACAATGGCAGCCGCTACAGGGTATAAGCTTTTGAAACATTACAAAACATCCGGAGGTTTTACGTCAGCTGAGGTTAAACTGCTCCTGGTAGGTAACCTGGTAGCTTTTGTGGTTGCATTACTTGCTATCAGATTTTTTATAAGTTTCCTTAAAAAATATGGTTTCCGTGTATGGGGAATCTACCGTATTATACTTGGGCTTATTCTTCTCCTTCTGATCTATACAGGATACATCAGCGCTTAAATTACAATCACCAGTTTTTTAAAAGATATACATTCCTTTTTAGTATTTTCAGTGCTTATAATATTTATATGCAAACTGCTTCCAAGAAGGTTATTAATGGTTGGGCGATGTACGATTGGGCCAATTCGGTTTATAATCTCGTTATTACTACTACGTTTTTTCCTGCTTATTACGCGGCAGTAACGGGCACACAGCAAGAGGCCTTTAAGGATGGTGTTCCTTTTTTAGGACGCACCTATGTAAATACAGAATTAAAAGATTACGTACTATCCTTCGGATTCCTGGTCATTGCTATTCTTTCACCCATCCTGTCTTCAATTGCTGATTATAAGGGCAACAAGAGAAGTTTCATGCAGTTTTTTTGCTACCTCGGGGCTGCAAGTTGTTCACTAATGTTTTTCTTCGATGAAGATCATGTTACCCTCGGCTTAATGTGTTTTATGTTCGCTGGTATTGGATTCTATGGCAGCCAGGTATTCTATAATTCCTACCTGCCGGAGATTGCAGCCCAGGAGGATATGGACCGGGTTAGCGCCAAAGGATATACACTAGGGTACATCGGCAGTGTGCTCATGCAGCTGGTAGGGTTTGCTCTTGTGATCATCATGGGCGAAGGTAAATTACCATTGCAAATCACTTTCCTAATGGTCGGTCTCTGGTGGGTAAGCTTTGCGCAAATAACTTTTAAAGTACTTCCTACGAGTCCACAATCCGAAAGGAAAAATAAAACCAATGTACTCTCAAATGGCTTTCTAGAATTAAAAAAAGTGTGGGCACAGGTGAAACATATGCCCGTGTTGAAAAGGTTTTTGGCCGCTTTTTTCTTCTACAGTATGG
>JANXYS010000521.1 GCA_025355935.1 Chitinophagales bacterium
TCAAGAGTGCTGAAGAACGTTTGATGACGATTGGTTCCTTGTATAAATTGCATACCTTATCACTGCAAAAACTATACATCAATCGGGCTATTCACATAGTGTGTATATTTGTTTGATAACGAATAGTTTTTTCACAAACTCCCGTTGGGAGAAATGATCTCAATTCCGCTGAACATCATCAAGATAAAAATCAGGATGTTCAAGTCAATAATTATAGAGGTTACAAAATGATCACCCTTCGGAACGAGGTATTTCAACATGTCAACCAAATCGTCCTGCGTTGGTTTTTTGCCTTGCAAAAATTTTTGGCGTTCTGTTTCACTGTAGCCGGGAAATATCAATGCTAAAAGCAAAACGGACAAGCCGATAGCAAACGAGCCGAAGATCCAGGCAAACTTATTTCCGTTTCGTTTGTCATAGCTTTCCTTGATTGGGGTAAGAATAATATAACTTTCATCAGCAGGTTGTTTCGTTCGCGCTTCAATGGCTTTCAGAAAATGAGTTCTATCCGCTGAATTCGGCTTTCGTTCAAAATGGTCTGGCGAATGAAAATCATAGGCATTCATTTTCTGAACACACTCGTCGTAGAATGCGTTGTACTTTTCGTCTTCTTCCGCCTTGCTGAGCCTGTTGCTGATTTGCTTTTGATATTTCATCCCATACCAATGTTTGGGAAGTGATGGAATACTATCTGCACTATCATTTAATACCGGTGTTATGAAGAAAATGTCGAAATTCAGATACTGGCTGTATTTCCCACTTGTGCTGAAGTAGGTATAAACACCACCATAATTAGGAGGAATTATAAAATTTGTGAGCTTGTAATACCGGGCTTTCTCAACACCCTCAATCTCGCTTATTTTCGATAAGGTCTGTAGTTTTCCTGTTGCAGTTGTTATATAAGCTTGCGATATAAAAAGCATAGCTGTCAATATAAACCAACAAAGCAATTGGTAGAAAAACCTTCGTTTATCTTGCTCCCTTTCAAAGATTAAAACTCTAAGCCGTTGTCTTAACCATAGGGTTATTGGGATCCAGGGGAAAATAATAGGGATCCAGACAACCCAAACTTCTTCCTTGATATTCAGAATGGGAAATTGAATGCAAAGCAGCCAACGTGATAGGGCCAGCCCCAAAACGGTTGAAAATGCAACAATTAAAAACGTTGGAACAATATGTTTGAGTTTTGCGGTATAGTCACTGTTAGGCAGTTGGTATGGGCGTGCGGTTTCAGGGGTCAGGTTTGTCATTGACAGTTTATGTGTTCAACTTCTACCACTTCGTTCTTTATATTCATGGTGTAGAATTATAAATTCGTGATTTTTTTCATCCTTTTTATTTTAGCTCTCAGCGCCTTAAATCTATGTATTTCAATATTGAGATTATCACGTCCAGGTTTATTATACCCATATTTATCGCTATGAATGTGTCCCTCAATATAGCGACAACATAGTGAAAAACTATCCTGTAATTCTTCAATTATTCCATTGTCAAAATACACGTCTTTTAATGCCTCAATGCTAATTCTTTCATTAAAGTTTTGGGCATGTATTGCTAAAGTAACATCAGAATCATACTCAACATTTGTTGATAAAATGGAAAAGTAACGCAACAGAATTGGCCAGAAAGGTAGTTAGTCGTGACAGTCAGGATTGAGCTTAATATTTAAACTACTTTTTATGGTAATGGGTTATGATTCAAATATATGAAATATTATTATTAGAAAACACTAACGGGTAATTTACGATAACGGGTACATGTAGTGGGCAACTTTAGGATTAATTGCGCTTCAAGAATTCAAGTGGCCTTTTTCGCAAGAATTTCCTCATCGAGTTAAACGCAAATCGCCGGGGTGGAGGCATTAGCCAATTTAGGTGGGCACTCCCGTTGATAATGTGAAAAGAAAAATATGGTAAGGTGGGGTTTACCTCCGAAAAAATTGATCCCCATTTCTAGCGAAATCTTTTGAAATACCTACCTACGATTACTGCGGATAAATGATCGCCTGATTACAGGATGGACAATTTTTAGCCTGAAAACACGTACGTTGGGGAATTTCTTTTCTGAGCCGACCGAGAAAGTAAATATAGCGTATAGGGGATTTTTTATGAATCGACCGCGGAACAATACCAATTGAAGAAATTGCTGGTTGATAGAAAAAAACAAAAGCCGGACAGTGAACGTCGGGATCAATATCAACCCTTATCCGATGTTGCAATGTCCAGCCCTGTTGGTGTAAATTCTTATGTTTATAAAATTGTGGTTTTATGAATTTGATGTAAATTGAGTCTGCCTAAAACCTTATTTAAGTTTTACAAGACTTGATTTCATACTTTGAGGCACATCTTTGATGTCGATGATTTTAAGTGTTGGTGGTAATATAGCCCCAGTTGATTTTGCAAGTGTGACGTTAATAGGAGGTGTGTCAAGTTTCCACATAGCACCTGTTGCAGGATCGACGATTAGCATACCAATTACACCGCCAATCAATAGGTTACCAAAGTACCAGCCATTTAATTTATAATTTACCGGTATAACTTGTTCGCCAAAGCCGGGTGAAGAAAGTTTTACCTGGTACTCTGCTTTTGAAAAGAATCCTGCGCCGGATTTAAGCGTTACAGTGGAAGGAGTGGTGCCTTTGTAAACTTCTTTACTTTTTTTATCGGTAATGCTGATACTTGCACCTGTTGGGCTTGTGTTGATTGATACCGGATAAGAGCTTTTCCCGAAAATAGTTGCACAACTGGAAAAGAAAATTGGAAGGGTCAAAACTAGCACTGCTAGTTTTACAGAATTTTGTTTCATGATACTTTGATTATGTGCCTACTCTTTCAATGTGCAGTTTTCGGCTTCCCTGTTTTGGTAAAAGAATTGCGATTTATTTATAGCAGTCTGATAATCCATCCCGATATTACAATGCACTTCCATACACTGGATAGACGCACCTAAAGGTTTGGTTATAAGCACGCGAATATATGATCTTTTATATTTTTTAATATTTATAATTTCTAAAAATCTTGATGATCATGCCGGCATCATGTCTTCTTGCGCCGCGACATCGTTTCATATCGACTGGCGCCTTCCTTCTTCTTTCTATCACGATCGTCACTATTTGCGTCACCCAGCTCTTCCGCAAACTAAAACGCTTCCTTCGGTACTGGCGAAGCCTTCACTATAGCTCTTTTTATTTTGCAACTGCGATCTGGCCGGGATTATGAATTTAAAATCTCTATAGTAGCAATGCCACTTTCCTGCTTTTGACAGCAGCCACAATCTTGCATTCCGTAAATCTTGCTTTTTGCATAATCGACAATTTTAAAATTGAAGGTTAATGTCTAATTATTAACTGCCGAAATGTAGGCACGCTAACACGCACAAGTGTGGCTACTGCTCAAAACCAATTCTACCAAACTTGCGCCAATGGGGTGTTACTTCTTCCCCAAATAGGTTTAAAACTTACATATTAAAGTTTGCCGGCAACGATATTTTAGAGCAAAAGTTTATGGCATCATTTTTATAATAATATTTAAATAGAAAACCCCCGACAAATATGGAAACTTTTAGTGCTTGTTAATTTAAATTATCAATATGCCCTTTATCAAATTAGCCCCAAATGATTCGGATTCTGTGAATATCTACTATGATGATTTGGGCAAAGGAAAAAATCGTTTTTATTCATGAATGGTCATTAAATGGCGCCATAACGATAAAACCAATAGGTAAACAAAGTGCACAGATGATAAATGTTGCTAAATTTATCGTGTATGAAGGTGCACAGCATGGCTTATGGTATACAGAAAGAGAAAAGTTAAACCAGGACCTTGTAAGCTTTATTTAAGATCAATTTCATAATTCAAAATATAACCCTAGTTTTTTTTATCGCAATATTTTTTATTCATAACCATTTAATCAAAAAACTTAATCAAATGAAAGTTTTAATAAACACATTTGCTGTTTTGCTAATTGCAGGCAGCGTAATTTCCTGTAATGATGATAACAGTAAAACATCCTCTGCAACAGGCGTAACAACTATGCAGACTGCTCCAGCAGATACATCAGCCACCTCAATGAACAAAGATGCCATGAACAGCAGCGGAGATCAGGGTATCGTGAATGATTTAGTGGATGCTAATACTAAAGAAATTGCATGGATAACTGCGGGAGTTACTAAAGGATCGACAAAAGAAACCAGGGATCATGCATCAATGATGTTGAAAGATCATGAGGCTCTGAAGGGTAAAGTAAAAGATCTTATTGCCAAAAAGAATATGACAATGCCTTCAATGCCCGATGTGACCAATGAAGTTTCAATTAATGATAAGAGTGGTAAAGAATTTGATATGGCCTGGACAGATAAAATGATAGCAGATCACGAAAAATTGAAAACCACATTAACTAAGTTTGAAGGTGAGGCAAAAGATGCAGATCTTAAAATGCTTGTGACTGACACAAAACCTGTTGTTCAAAAACATCTTGATATGGCTAAGATGATGAAAGGCAAAATGTAATAGGATGTATTTGTGAGTAAACAATTACTTGTGCAGATATGTGTTTAAGGTTATGTAGTAGCTGATTTTACTTTTTCTTTTTTCTCCGCAATATAATGGACGCGTTTGTTTTTAAATCAGCACTAAAGCGAACATCATATCTTTTAGCCCCATCGTTTACGATCATCAGGCCCGTGTTAGGTGGGATTTCGCCGAGGTTTTCGGCATACATCACCAGGTTTACAGAATCCATGTCAGACGTGATGTAAATTGTTTTGCTATTGGCTTTTGTAGTAAGGCCCGCTTTTGAAAAAATAACGTTGCCGTTCATTAGTACAGTCACCGTATCTCCATCCACCTCACCATTATCATATAGCGTAAGTACCAAACTGTCGGATTCAAAAAATAACGACTGATCAGATTTTGTAACCCGTTTTTCGAGTTCAGCTGCGCCATATACAATTGAGGGTGCCACTATCGCAACAGGCGACACAGGTTTAGGTTGAGGCTGAACTGCAAGAGCCAATGCTTTTTTCTGCGGCGCAGGTTTAGATTGAAGAGCTACTACCACGGGTTTATTTACCGGTAAAGGTTTTGCTGGCGGTGGCGGAAGTATTTTTTTCTCCTGTTTTGGCGCAGCTGCCATTGCTACTACCGGTGCAGGTTTGGTTGGGACCGGTAAAGGTTTCACAACTGTCTTCGCGGCTAATGCTGCTAAAGTATCTACCTGCAATTGCTTTGGTTTTGGCAAGGGCGATATGATTGCAGTTGAAGGTTGTATGTTTTTTGGAACGCTCACTAGCCCAGGAGCTATTTTTTTCATCGAAGTAATCATCAAATCAGGTTTCGCCACCCGGACAAGCGGTAATGTGTCCTGCTCCTCTTCAACCGGAGCGATCACAGCAACAATGGCTTCTGTTGGCGGTTTATCCATAAATGACAGCCTGGAAACCATGTTTAATGTATCCAGGCTGTGAAACAAGGCTAGTTTTTTAAAATCAATCTTTCTCGTCAGCAAAGCAGTACCCTTATACGCCTTGTAGGGGGGGATCTTGTTAGTACTCCATGAACCTTCCAATATCATTTCGGTATCCGTAGTCCTGAGTACAACAACCAGTGTTTTCTTCACCCTCTTCGGAGGATTGATCGAAAAATTGTGATCGATAAAACCTTCATCTTCCATTATGATCTTATTGCCGCTGCGCCTGATGCTAATATTTTCTACTCCGGCTTCATCGTTTCCATTGGCATGAAAAACAATTCTTGAATATCCAAACA
>JANXYS010000529.1 GCA_025355935.1 Chitinophagales bacterium
CAAAAATCCCAAGCTGTCGGGTACTACACACAATGTCTTTGGGATTCAAGTCGGTGTGGGCATCACCATTGCTGTGCGTAAACACGACAGTCCTATGCAGGGCCTTTGGTATTATCGCGTGCCAGAAGATTGGCGCAAAGAGACAAAATATGGAAAGAGCAAAAGTGAAACCTGAGTTTGGACTGAGATACGATGACATGTTTGGATTCGGCGGTTTCCCAATGCAATACACGTTGATGGCTATGGCAAAAGTCCCGATAGGAAGGGCAAACCGGGCTTCAAGGGCAAATGTGGAAAGCCTTAAATGGAAAGCAGATGCTTTGACGATGCAAAAGAAAGTGGTATTGAATGAGGCGTCGGGCATGGCCCTAGGCCTAAATACCGACATTAAAGCAAAGTATAAACAGGTGGTCCTATTTGAAGAAAACATTATTCCGGCTTTGAGGAAAAATTACCAGGTAATGCTGCTGGGTTACCAGCAAAATACAGAGCAATTATTTACGCTATTCGATTCCTGGAACACACTTAATAAGACTATGATTGAATACCTCGATCTGCTACAACAGTTGTTTGTTTTACGCGTGGAATCTGAGAGAATTTCTGAAATACAATAGCTTAATTAACAATAACCATGTTTACTATCCCGCATAAAAGAATTTTTCGTATCTGCCTAATGATGATGAGCATTATTGTTGGGATTTCCTGTAAGCACAAACTACCAGAGATGCAAAATAAATCTGGCATGGAGAGCAAAGGAACCTACACCTGCGCCATGCATCCGCAGATCATCCGGGATAAGCCGGGCAAATGTCCTATCTGCGGCATGGATTTAATTAAGAAAGATGAAAATGCACAGCGGATCATTGATATCAAATTAGAAGATTTATTAAAGCCTGCGAATGAATTTGTAGTAAGTGGAATTCCGGTAACAACCTTAAAAAGAAGCAGTGAGGTAATCAATATTGAAGCATTGGGAAGCATAGAAAACGATACCAGGCAACTCGCAACCATTTCTGCCAAAGTTTCTGGAAGAATAGAAAAGCTATATGTGAGGTACCGCTACCAGATGGTGATGCCCGGGGATAAAATTATGGATATATACAGTCCTGAAATTGCAACTGCGCAACAGAATCTATTATTTATTTTAAAAGCAGATGCGTCCAATACTTCATTAATACAATCAGCTAAACAAAAATTGTTATTGATGGGTATGAGTGCGGGGCAATTACAGCAATTGGTTAGGTCGGGCAAAAGCTCTCTAACTATATCTGTATATTCAAATGCAATGGGTCATATACATGAAGCAGGGCAGGAAAGTATGAATGCGGTTTCACAGGTAAATAATAATGAGTCCACGCAAATGCAAGGTAACTATGCATCCACTGCCCCACTCACCATCAGGGAAGGGATGTATGTACAGCTTGGACAAAAGGTTTTCTCCTTAACCAATCCCGGCAAGGCATCTGTTATTTTAAACATCTTTCCCGAAAATCAACAATATGTAAAAATTGGTAACCGGGTAAAAGTTACGCCTGAAGCAATGCCCCAAAAATCATTTGGTGCAGAAATAAATTTTATAGAACCGTTTTACAGGCAGGGAAGTAAAGCCCTTACAGCCCGTGTATACTTCGATAACTCCTCCCGGCATATTCCCATCGGCAGCCAGGTAAGGGGAAATATTTTCGGAAATAATACTATCGCCAACTGGTTGCCACAGGATGCTGTCCTATCCCTGGGCCTGGGGCAAATAGCGTTTGTTAAAACGAACGGTGGCTTCCAGGCAAAAGGCATAAAAACGGGCATCCGACAAAATAACCTGATACAAGTAGTTTCCGGTTTGTTAGCTACGGATACTGTTTCAGCGAATGCTCAATACCTAATGGACAGCGAAAGCTTCATTAAAATAAAAAAATAAATATGCATACCTCCAGTACGTCCCGCAATTTTAGATCTTATACCAATTCTTCATTATTATATGCTATTGGAGTTGTACTTATTGTGGCCATAGTTACCACGATTTTTTCGGCCTGCAATCACAAGAAGGTTGGCTTACCTGATACCAATGCTTTTTACACATGTTCTATGCATCCGCAGGTAATGGAGCCACATGCGGGCAAGTGCCCGATCTGTGCGATGGATTTAATACCTGTACAAAAAAACAAAGCTCCGAAGGTGGACGAAATACAATTAAGTGAACAGCAAATACAGTTAGGAAATATTTATGTTGATACTATTGGAAAATCGGTTATAGGCGACGAAACCGTTTTAACCGCTACTTTAAACTACGATCAAACTAAGCTTGCAGCCGTTAGTTCAAGAGTTATGGGAAGAATAGAAAAATTATACCATAAAAATATAGGTGAATTTATCAAAAAAGGCGATCCCCTGATGGATGTCTACAGCACAGAATTGAACAATGCCAAACAAGAGTATGTCCTTGCATTAGAGCGGCAGAAGGAATTGGATAATTCAGTGATAGATTTTGAGCAGATT
>JANXYS010000367.1 GCA_025355935.1 Chitinophagales bacterium
GCCAGGGCCAAGGCGACCAGTGTAAATATTAATGCAGATAACCTTACTCCGGAGAAAATCGCAGAATTTCAGGCAGCACAGGGACAGTTATCAGGCTCACTCAGTCGCTTACTTGCAACCGTTGAAGCTTATCCAACACTGAGAGCGACCGAGAACTTTACCAAATTGCAGGGGCAATTGGAAGGGATAGAAAACAATATCAAGAACTCAAGGAAGGTATATAACGATGAGGTGAACGTTTATAATACGAAAGTCAGGTCATTCCCTATGAACATTTTGGGCGGACTCTTTGGCTTTAAAGCAAAAGCTCCATTTGCTGCGGATGCAGGTGCAGAGAAAGTACCAGAAGTAAAATTCTAATAGTTACCAGATGAATAAAAAAAATTCTTCCTGGTTAATCGGGGCGGGCATAATATTATTGCTGGCAATTGTTACAATCGTTACTTACAACGGACTTGTGTCTAAAGATGAAAAGGTAAAGCAGCAATGGGCGGAAGTTCAGAATGCATACCAGCGTCGTCTTGATCTTATACCCAATGTAGTAAACGTTGTAAAGGGCGGGGCCGAGTATGAACAAACAACTTTGCAAAAGGTTGTTGAGGCCAGGGCCAAAGCAACATCAATAGTTACTTCAAATAATATTTCCCCCGACAATTACAATCGGCAGGGAGCGGTACAGGATGAACTTGCTTCAGCGGCAAATCGATTACTTGTTAGTGTCGAGAAGTACCCCCAGCTGAAAGGCACAAGGGCTTTTTCTGATTTGCAGGTGCAGCTGGAGGGAACGGAGCGCCGCATTAAAGTTGCGCGTAAAGATTTTAACGGTGCCATTGCAACTTATAATAGCTCGGTAAAAAGTTTTCCGACGAACATTATCGGCAGCATGCTTGGATTTAAGCCCCGCGAAGGATTTAAGTCTGATGCTGGTGCAGACAAAGCAGTCGAAATTAAATTTTAAATTTTCTGACGTGGGACTATTTTCATTTTTATCAAAGCGGAAAGAATTTTTCTCCCAGGAAGACAATGTGCAGATCGTTGATGCTATTCGCTCTTCGGAAAAAGCCACCAGCGGCGAAATTCGGGTTTATGTAGAAAGTAAGAATGCCCTGGTTGATCCCCTTGAACGTGCAGCAGAGGTGTTTTTCGAATTGAAAATGGAGAAAACCGAATTTAGAAATGCTGTTCTTCTTTACATAGCCATGGATCATCATGAATTGGCCTTGTTCGCTGATGAAGGAATTTATAAAGCCTTGGGCAAAGAATATTGGGACCATGCGGTGAACGGGATGATCGCCCAGTTCACCAAAGATAATATCAGCAATGGTATAGAGCAATGTGTGCGGATGATTGGTGAAGCACTTAAGGAAAAATTCCCCTATCTGCCGGGCACGGATAAAAACGAACTTCCGGATGAAATCGTTTTTGGAAAATGATGAAATACTCTTCAATGAAAAGACTGTTTTTAATACTTACCTGCTTTTTAAGTGCGACGATTTCTCTCGCACAAGTGGGTAATTTTTCCATGGCGAATATTATTAAAACTCCGCCATCACCTTCAAGGCTGGTAAATGATTACGCAGGTATACTTACTGAAGAACAAAAGTCTGCCCTTGAGCAAAAGTTGGTACATCTTGATGATTCTACCTTCACGCAAATAGTAGTGGTGATAGTGCCATCTCTTTCAGGCATGGATGTAGCAGATGCCGCTACCGAACTTGGAAGATCATGGGGCGTAGGAAATAAAAAAAATAACAGTGGTGTAGTTCTTTTAATATCCAAAGACGATCGCAAATTAAACATATCCCCCGGCTATGGCTTAGAAGGTTCTCTTACGGACGTCGAAGCGAGTCATATTATTGAAGAGGTAATAGTACCAAACTTTAAAGGGAATGATTACTACCGTGGTATTGATGAAGGTACGGACGCCATTATGCTGGCAGTAAAAGGAACATATAACACGGTACGTGATAAATCTTCAGGGCGTAGCAGTACCAGCATCTGGCCATTTGTAATTATCGTGCTCATCATCATTTCATTAATTTCAAGAGGTGGGGGCCGCAATGGTGGATCATTTATGAGCAGCCGCGGCGCAGTGCCTTTCATTCTGGGAAATCTACTTGGTAGCGCGGGTCGCGGGGGCGGCGGAGGCTTTGGTGGTTTCGGTGGTGGCGGTGGAAGCTCGGGAGGTTTTGGTGGCTTCG
>JANXYS010000004.1 GCA_025355935.1 Chitinophagales bacterium
TTAAAAAGAATCGTAAAATTATTTGTAGAAGTTATTCCCCAACGTTCTGAGCATTAAGCATTTTAAGGCAACGGGCGATATTGGTTGCGGGCCCAAAGATATCCAGGAACATGCCCGGATTTTTCTTAATCCTTTGCAACGAATTATGTATGTTAAAGCTGGCAGGAACAAGCCCCTTTTTTACCTCTTTCCAGTCAAGAGGCATCGAGACAGTTGCGCCTTTCTTGGGACGCAAACTATAAACGGAAGCAATAGTTTGCCCGCTCCTGTTTTGCAGGTAGTCGAGGTACATTTTACTGTTTCCTCTCTTTTTTAAATTCCTTTCGAGGGTTGTGAACTCCGGAAGTCGTTCACTAACGATCATGCATAGAAGCTGTGCAAAGTTTTTTACTTCTTCATAAGTATATTTCTTTTTCATTGGAACATAGATATGCAAACCAGAGGCGCCGGAGGTTTTGCAAAATGATTTTGCACCTGCCTTGTCGAGAATTTCTTTAAACATATTTGCCGCTTCGATTACCTGCTCAAAAGTATTTTCATCAGAAGGATCAATGTCAATAATCATGTAGTCAGGCTTCCCCGGATCTTGCATAGTAGAATGCCAGGGATTTAATTCTATGCACCCAAGATTGTTAAGGTATGCAAGGGTGGATTTATCGTTGCAAATAATGTAATCAATCTCTTTGTTGGAAGACTCTGAATGAACCGGAAAACTCTTAATAAACGCTGGTGCATTTTCACCTGCATCTTTGTGAAAAAATCCATTGTCATTTATACCGTTCGGATTTCTTTTTAAAGATTCAGGCCGATCTTTTAAAAATGGCAAAATATATTCTGCAACGCTTTGATAATATTCTACAACCATTTTCTTAGTGATATTATCATCCGGAAAATATACTTTATCAGGGTTTGAAACAATAATAGAATTTTTTTTATCAACTACGATATAGACATCCTCTATACCCGTTTTTTTGACCGCTGTTCTCCTATTTATTTCTGCTTTTTTTTGGGCAGGTGGAACTACTGGCTTTTGCTGTTTCATGTCGGCTGATTTAAGATTTTTATCGTCCCTGAGTCGAATAAAAACAGGGTGCCTTAATTTTTCATCACTTGTCCATTCTGTAAATTTGACTTCGCATACTAGTGAAGGTTTTATCCAGGTTACAGGTGTAGACGATTTTATTTTTATCCCAAAGGGTGAATTTTTTATAGTTTGGCTCTTCATGATTTTAAATAGTTGTTCCAGCGCTTTATCATCGAAGCCTGTTCCCGCTTGTCCAATATGAACTAATTTATGCTCTTTCCACATGCCCAAAACCAATGACCCAAAATATGCCCTCGAGCCCGTTGGCTCCGTAAACCCTGCAATGATCACTTCTGCTGTCTTATGATTTTTTACCTTTAGCCATTCATTGGTTCGTTTGCCCGGATAATACAAACTATCCGCTTTTTTTGCCATCATCCCCTCGAGATCCTGCTCGGTAGATGCATCGAAAAATAATACACCTTTTTCGACAACATGTTCAGAATGTCGCACCGTTTCCATAACAGGTACAACTTCTTTTAATAACTTTTTTCTTTCCAGAAGAGGAAGCTCAACCGTGGATTTATCATCTAGGAAAAGCAAATCAAATACATAGTATATCAAAGGGAATGCGGTGTTTTCTTCGTAGTGCTGCATTTTCTGAAAGTCAGGTAGCCCTTTTTCATTTAATACAACTATTTCGCCATCAATTATAATATTATGCTTAATGCTCCGCAATTCTTCAACTATTGGGATATATCGTTGAGAAAAATCGTTTCCGTTGCGTGAGTATAATTTGACTGCTCCTTCATTGATCTCGGCGACGGCACGGTAACCGTCCCATTTAACTTCAAATACCCAGTCTTTGTTGTCAAAAGGCTCAGAGATTTCTTTTGCCAGCATGGGATGCAGAAAATTCTTTATTTTACTTTCGGCTTTGGGGGAGCTTTCAAGGACTTTTTTTTTAAAAGTGGCTTTGCCTCTTTCATACCACTCGCGTCTTCTGCAAGCGCTTTGTTTATGGGTGAAGACTTAGGTGTTTCATTTTCGCTGTTGTATTCTGTGTGTACTGCAAAACTATCATTATGTTTGATCAGGAGCCATACGTTGTCTTTTTCACTATCACGATTTTTAATTTTTACAAGAGCAAATTCGCCTTTTAACTTTTTTCCCTTAAGCACAAATTTTAAATTCCCTGCGTTCAGGCCTGTTTTTAGAAGTTTTCGCGGGTCTGCCGTTTTATCCTCTGTTAAAGCGGTATAGGTACCTTCATCCCATATTTCGACAATACCTGCCCCGTAATTGCCCTGTGGTATAACTCCTTTAAAATTTTTATAATCATAAGGATGATCCTCTACCATCATTGCGAGGCGACGATCTGCCGGGTTCAGTGAAGGGCCTTTCGGAACAGCCCAGCTTTTTAAAACACCGTCCATTTCGAGGCGGAAGTCATAGTGCAGGTGCGAAGCTTTATGTCGTTGTATCACAAACGAGAGGACTGCGCTCTTAGTTTTAACGGCGGTATCCGGTTCGGATGTTTGTTTGAAATCCCTTTTCTTTTTGTAAAGCGATAAACTCATGATCAGGAGGCT
>JANXYS010000007.1 GCA_025355935.1 Chitinophagales bacterium
AGCACTTTTGAACCGGCAATTGGAAATCATTAAAACCATCAACAACAATAAAAAGAAAAATTATGAAAACACATATAACAGCACTATCTAAGAAATTTGGATTTTTTTTAATATTTATGGCAGGTGCAGTTCATTCATTTGCCTTTAGTACTGGGCCCACTGTTGAAAAAAAGAAAACTTACAACAAATCAGTTTCGCTTAAAGCAAACCAGCGGGTATCTATAAAGAACTCATTTGGTTCGGTGGTTATCAAGAATTATATAGGCAGCGAAGTAAAAGTAGAGGTTGCTATAATTGCCCGGGCAGCTACAGAAGATCGTGCCCAAGCTATCCTCGATCACATCAGTGTAAACGATAATACTGGCAGTACTGTGTCCTTTGTTACTAAAATTGGTAACATGAACAATCAAAATGGCCGTAAAGGAGAAAACCAGGGAATGGAGATAAACTATGTCGTTTATCTGCCCGAAAGCAATCCCCTCGAAGTACAAAATGAGTTTGGCAAGTCGGAGGTTTCTGACAGGACAGGCCCGACCGATCTCACTCAAAAATTCGGGGAACTTGTTGTAGGCTCGCTTTTGAATGTCGAACAGATTACAGTTGAATTTGGTTCTATTGTCGCTGAGAAAATCAAAGGAGGCAAAACAACATTTAAATACTCCCAGGTAAAAATTAAAAACTTTTCAGGTTCAATAAAAAGCACATTTGAGTTTTGCAGCAAGACTAAAATTGGAGTGACTTCCGATGTAACCGATATTAATATTAGCAATTCCTATTCGGACATAGAAATAAATTTGCCGGAAGCGTTCAATGCAACGTTCGACATTCGTACAAGCTTTGGAGATTTCGTTAACAACACATCTTACAAAATAAAAGATGAAGACAGTGGTGACGAACACGGTCCTAAATTCGATAAAGATTTTTCCGGGCAATCAGGCACAGGTGCCTGCAGGGTAAAAATTAAATCCAGTTTCGGCAAACTCAAACTTACCTAGACATTCCCCTCTTTAAATCTTGTTAAACTAATCTTAATTACATTAATCTTTGATGAACGGTAGAAGTTTGCCCTAAACGTAGAATAATTTCGCTGGGCATATTTCATAAACCTGCATCAATAAAGGTTCCATCATGACTACTCAAAAAAAGTGGATGCTATTCTTTTGCATTTGCTGCTGCAACATTTTGACAGCACAAACTTCACCTCAGAAAATATTGAAGGCGGAACGTACAGCTCTTCCTATTAAAATTGATGGTCTTCTCGATGATTCTGCATGGAAGACTGCACCGACAGCAAAAGATTTTGTAGAGTGGCGGCCGAATGCCAACACACCGGAACAATATAATAACCGAACAGAGGTTTATATATTATACGATAACTCGTCGGTATATATCGGCGGCTATTGTCACGAACTGACACCAGACAGTATATCAAGAGAATTGGTAGGAAGAGATGTTGTTGGAACAAATGATTTTGTAGGAGTTATTTTTGACACTTATAACGACAAGATCAACGCATCAGGTTTTTATGTTACCCCTTTGAGTGAACAATTCGATGCTAAGTATAGCAATACGGGCGGGGAAGACCCAAGCTGGAGCGCCGTCTGGTACAGCGAATCAAAGATTCTGAAAGATGGCTGGACGTTCGAGATGCGCATTCCGTATTCAGCACTAAGGTTTAGTCCTAAAGGCACAGAGTGGGGTTTAAACATTACACGGCGTCGAAACAAAACCAGTCAGCAATACATGTGGAACCCAGTCAGCCCAACTGTAAACGGGTTCATAAACCAAGAGGGACTTTGGACGGGTATTAGTAATATCAAGCCACCTGTTAGGTTATCACTTTCGCCATACTTCTCGGCTTATGCAAATCACTTTCCTTATAATGTTCCGGGCATAAAAAATACTACGCAATCTGTAAACGGAGGCATGGATATCAAGTATGGTATTAATCAAAATTACACTTTGGACATGACGCTGATACCGGATTTTGGACAGGTGCAAAGTGATAAAAAAGTTTTGAACCTTAGCCCCTTCGAAGTTAAGTATGAAGAGAACAGGGCATTTTTTACAGAGGGAACTGAACTCTTTAACAAGGGCAATCTATTTTATAGCCGTAGAGTAGGCGGAAGTCCTTTGTATAAAAATGATCTTCAGTCGGACCTTAAAGCCCACGAAATTATCACTGATAACCCGTCTGAGTCAAAGCTGATCAATGCAACAAAAATTTCGGGGCGTAACCGCCAGGGGCTAGGACTCGGATTTTTTAATGCAGTAACGAAAACTATGTTTGCAGAAGTAGAGGATACGGTTACGCATGAAAAAAGATCTGTAGAAACGGGGCCGCTCACCAACTACAATATTTTTGTGGTTGATCAGACGCTTAAGCATAATTCTTCGATTTCTGTAATCAACACCAGTGTGGTACGTGCCGGTGATGCTTATGATGCAAATGTAACAGCCGGCATTCTTGATCTTAACAACAAAAAGAATACTTACAATCTTTACGGTAAAGTTGCAGTAAGTAATTTAAGTTCTGCAGGCAAAAGTATTACTGGGTATTCGCATTCCGTTGGTTATGGCAAAACCGGGGGTCGCTTAAACTTTAATTTTAATGAGGAACTGGCGAATGATAAATATAATGTAAAAGACCTTGGATTCCTGGTTAATAACAATTACATCGATCATTCACTTTGGATAGGATACAAATGGATAAAACCTAAAAGTTTCTACAATAATCTTTACTTAAATTTTAATAATAATCTTAGTAACCGCTTCAGCGATGGTAAATTTCAAGGTTATAATGTCAATGCAAACGTGAACGGTCAGCTAAAAAATTTATGGCGTGTGGGTAGCTATGTTGGGTTTAATGCTCCAGGAAACGATTTTTATGAACCGCGTGTACCCGGCCGGGTATTCAGGCCAGGCAGATCAATTTCTACTGAAGTTTGGGGATCAAGTAATCGTTCGAAGAAATATTATGCAGATGCAGATATTGAGCTCAGTTTTAAAGATCTTCTCGGTGGGCAATCTACTTCCTTAGGAATAGGTCAGCGATACAGGTTTAACGACAAGTTTTCATTGGCTACAAATGCTACTTATAACCTTAGCCGTAATAATGTCGGTTTTGCATCAATTGACCAAAATAATAACATCGTTTTTAGTCAGCGCACCAGGAAGACATCTGAGAATACATTTACAGTAAAATATAACTTCAATAAAAAATCAGGGTTAAGTATGATCACCCGGCATTACTGGAGCCAGGTGAAAGTAAAAAAATATCACACCTTAAATAATGACGGT
>JANXYS010000383.1 GCA_025355935.1 Chitinophagales bacterium
AAGGCCTTGGTACAGTGTTCCAGATAAACATGGATGCCGTTATACCCGACACCAGTGTAAGTGTAAAAGAGGGAGGAATTCTACCCCTGGGCGAGGAGAGAGAAGCCCATGTTTATAAACAGGTAAAAGACCTTGCAAAAAAGCATAAAATCTCGCTCGATAAACCTATTAAAGACCTTCCTAAAAAAGCACTGAATCTTTTGTTATACGGAAAGGAAGAAATCACCGAATCAGAAAGTTCAGATGTGGAAATGGATGTCGCAGACGACACGCCGGTTTATTATGCTACCGAATATGAAGGTATTATTAACATGGTTAAACGCTGGTTTGCAAGTGCAAATACAACGGAGGCTTTGCGCGACTGGGTAGAAAAATATATGCAGTTAAAGCCATGTGATAGTTGTAGCGGCACAAGATTAAAAAAAGAAAGCCTTTGGTTTAAGGTAGATGAAAAAAATATTGCTGAACTCAGTGCGCTGGATCTTGATCAATTATTTGCATGGTTTGAAACAGTAGAAAAACGGCTTAATACTAAGCAAAATGCTATTGCAAAAGATATCCTCAAGGAGATTCGCGAACGCCTGCAGTTCCTGCTTGATGTCGGTCTTACTTATCTAACTTTATACCGGCCAAGCCGGAGTCTCAGTGGCGGGGAATACCAGCGAATCAGGCTGGCCACGCAGATAGGGTCCCAGTTGCAAGGCATTACTTACATCCTCGATGAACCGAGCATTGGTCTTCATCAACGCGATAATCAACGTTTGATATTGGCCCTCCAAAATCTTCGTGATATAGGTAATAGTGTGTTGGTGGTAGAACATGATAAAGATATTATGCTTGCGGCAGATCATCTGGTAGACATTGGACCTCGCGCCGGTGCCTTCGGCGGATCAGTTGTAAGCGCAGGCACTCCTGCTGAAGTTTTAAAATCAAATTCTGAAACTGCTAAATACCTGAATGGGAAAAAAAATATTGCGATTCCTGAAGCGACAAGATCGGGCAACGGAAACTTTATAGAATTAAAAGGGGCCATCGGCAATAACCTTAAATCGGTTTCAGTAAAATTTCCTTTAGGAAAATTAGTGCTGGTAACAGGCGTTAGCGGAAGCGGAAAAAGTACACTAATCAATGAAACGCTTTACCCGCTACTGGCCACCTATTGTTATAAGTCAAAGCCAGCTGCGCTTCCTTATAAGTCAATTAAGGGGCTTGAAAATATCGATAAAGTTATTGAGATAGATCAGAGCCCGATAGGTCGCACGCCGCGGAGTAATCCTGCAACTTATTGTGGGTTTTTTACCGACGTTAGAACCCTGTTCGCATCAGTTCCCGAAGCAAAAATCCGTGGGTATAATGCAGGTCGTTTTTCTTTCAATGTAAAAACCGGCCGTTGCGATGTATGTGAAGGAGGTGGGATGCGTGTTATAGAAATGAATTTCCTGCCAGACGTACATGTGCATTGCGAAAAATGCAATGGTAAAAGGTACAATCGCGAAACACTGGAGATAAGATATAAAGGCAAATCTATTAGTGATGTATTAGACATGAGCGTTGACGATGCCGTGGAATTCTTTTCTGCAGTCCCGTTTATTTATCGAAAAATAAAAGTTTTGCAGGAAGTGGGACTCGGATATATAACCCTTGGCCAAAGTGCTGTCACCCTCAGCGGTGGCGAGGCGCAAAGAGTAAAGCTGGCAACTGAACTTGGAAAAAGGGATACAGGTAAAACGTTTTATATTCTTGATGAGCCCACGACCGGACTGCATTTCCAGGATATTCAGCACCTGCTGGATGTTTTGAATAAGTTGGTTGATCGTGGTAATACGGTACTGGTTATAGAGCATAACCTCGACATGATCAAGGTTGCAGATCACATTATTGACATCGGTCCTGAAGGGGGAAATGGCGGAGGGGAAGTGTTGTATGAAGGTACGCCTGCGGATATGAAGGACACCAAAATAGGCTTCACTGCGAAATATGTTGTGGCAGAAATGAAGAAGTAGCTATTTAAATTGTAAGCATGAAAAATATAAAATGGGGGATGATCGGGTGTGGTGATGTAACGGAACTTAAAAGTGGTCCTGCCTTTAATAAAGTTCCAAACTCAAGTCTTCATGCAGTGATGAGCAGGAGTGAAGGAAAGGCTAAAGACTATGCCGAACGCCATGGGGTACCAAACTATTATGGGGGGGTGGATCAGCTATTAAATGACCCGGAGGTGAATGCCATTTATATTGCGACGCCGCCTTCCACACATAAGCTTTTTTCACTTAAGGCTCTTCATAACAAGTTGCATGTATACGTGGAAAAGCCAATGTGCATGAATACTAGTGAAGCGCGTGATCTCGTAACAGCAGTTGAAGCTGGTACCACGAAATTTTCAGTTGCACATTACCGACGTGGCCAGCGGAAGTTTTTAAAAGCAAAATCGTTGTTGACTGAAAATGTAATTGGTAAGGTGAAAAGCGTAACACTCCAATTATCACGCATACCCCTCAACGCAACTGACCTTGAGGTTTCTAAAACTGCCTGGAGAATAGATCCGGCAATAGCTGGCGGCGGATTATTTCATGATCTTGCACCACACCAACTAGACCTAATGTTATTCTTTTTTGGTGAAGCCCTCCAGGTTTCAGGAACAGCCCTCAATCAAAACTTATTATACACAGTGCCGGATATTATTGAGGCCAATATAGTTTTCAACCAGGA
>JANXYS010000164.1 GCA_025355935.1 Chitinophagales bacterium
TGCAGGCGAAGGTAATCGCAGTAAAGAAGAGAAAAACTATTTTATAGCAATTCATCAGGTATATAATTATAGGTAGAAAGTAAAAGTAAATCATTCGATCATAACTGCCCTTTATTGATTCACAAATGCTGCAACAAAAAATAACATTGCCGTACATTCGCACATAAATAACTCCTGATGCGAAAATTCTTTTCCGGCTTGTTACTTACTTTCCTCTTTTATAATATCCAGGCGCAAGCTCCAAAAACTTATTCTTCTTCAGATATCCTGCAAATGATGAAAAAGCTGCCGGTAACCGGCTCCGTTTTGTACATTGCGGCCCACCCCGACGATGAGAATACGCGTTTATTGGGTTACCTGGCAAATGAGCGTAAATACAGAACCGGCTATTTGAGTTTAACCCGTGGAGATGGCGGACAAAATCTGATAGGTGATGAGCAGGGTATTGACCTTGGCCTGATCCGTACCCAGGAACTCTTGTCGGCCCGGCGTATTGACGGGGCGGAACAATTTTTTAGTCGCGCGTATGATTTTGGCTTCAGCAAAAATCCCGAAGAAGCATTGAGTATTTGGGGGCATGATAAAATATTGAGTGATGTAGTATGGGTCATCCGAAAGTTCCGTCCGGATGTGATCATTACCAGGTTTCCAACAACTGGTGAAGGTGGCCATGGCCATCATACGGCTTCGGCTATCCTTGCGGGTGAGGCATTTGATGCCGCTGCCGACCCGTCAAAATTTCCAGATCAGTTAAAATACGTGGAGGTTTGGCAGGCGAAAAGACTGCTGTGGAATACTTTTAATTTTGGTGGAAACAACACTACCCGCGAAGATCAGCTAAAGATCGACTGCGGTGGTTTTAACCCCCTGCTCGGCAAAAGCAATGGTGAAATTGCAGCGGAAAGCCGGAGCCAGCATAAAAGCCAGGGCTTTGGCGTGCCGGCTCAACGCGGTAGTTCATTTGAGTATTTTGCTTATATTAAAGGGAGTAAGCCTTCCCGCGATTTAATGGAAGGCATTGATACTAGTTGGTCCAGGATAGCAGACAAGGAATCGGGCATGATGATTAAAAACCTGGTTGCTGATTATCATGTTGACAACCCGTCAGCTTCCTTGCCCTTGTTGATCAACCTATACAATATGCTTTCCAAACAACCGGCTACAACCCTCTTGCAATCGAAAGTTTTGCTCGTAAAGAAACTGGTGGAAGCATGCAGTGGTTTGTTCATGGAGGCAACCAGCAGTAACCAGCTCATTAGTATGGGTGACACAGCGCGGCTGGTAATGGTTATCAACAACAGGATGGGAATCGATGTTAAGAACGCAACTGTAAATATTTCAGGATATAGTACGGGGTTTCCGGAACTTAAACACAACGAAAATGTTTCCCAGCCGATTGCATACTATGTGAATTCTGGTAAGTCTGCAACTCAGCCTTACTGGCTGGAACAATCGATGGACAAAGGAGCCTTTAATGTAAGCGACCAGCAGCTAATTGGTCTTCCACAAAACGATCCCTTAACAGTAGATTTTTCGGTTAATATAATGGGCACAAATCTTATTTTTAAAAAACCCCTGCTTTATAAATATACTGATCCGGTTAAGGGCGAAATATATGAACCTGTACAAATTATAGAGCCCACATTTGTAAGTAGTAGCCCCGGACTTATTTTATTTAGGAATGATTCTAAAGAAACCCGCGACTTACATTATCTGATACAGGCCAACAGGAATTTTAATGAGAGGATTCGTTTTTCAAACCGATACGGTGGCGGGGAGCAAGTATTATACGATAGCGTTACCAGCATGTCGAAGGGCAGCCAAAAAAGCTGGGATCTTCTCCTGAAGAGTAATGCCTTCGCTAACAGCAGCATAACCACCGTAAACGGAGAGCTTTCTGCATCTTCAATTAAGACTCCACAATTTCATTCTTTGCGGAAGATCAGTTATGACCATATTCCGGATGTGTTCTATAATTACGTAGAGCAAGCCAAAGTAATTAAACTGGATCTTAAAACAGCAGGTAGCCGGGCAGGTTATATTCCAGGCGCCGGTGATAAGATACCTGATGCGCTTGTGCAGATGGGCTATACCATTACGATACTTTCACAAAAGGATCTAACGGCTCAGAATCTTTCGCAATTCGATGTAATCATTACCGGCGTACGGGCATATAATATTCATGATTGGTTGAACAGCAGTTATCCTGTGTTGATGGATTATGTAAATAAGGGTGGGGTACTGTTCGTTCAATATAATACCAACAACTCCAATAACCAGGTTAAGGGTAATATTTCACCATATCCGTTTAATATCAGTCGCAACCGGATCACAGATGAAACCGCGAAAGTCACTTTTCTTCTACCCCAACATCCTGCATTAAACTTTCCAAACAAGATCACCGAAAAAGATTTTGATGGCTGGATCCAGGAGAGAAGTACATACCATGCTGAAGATGTTGATAGTCATTACGCAAAAATACTCAGCATGCAGGATCCCGGTGAGAAGCCCCAGGATGGAAGTCTTATCATTACAGATTACGGCAAGGGAAGATTCGTTTATTCAGGGCTGGTATTTTTTCGTGAATTGCCCGCAGGTGTACCGGGTGCTTACCGGCTATTCGCCAACCTTATTGCAAATAGTACCAGGAAATAGAAGGTTTAAAACAGTTTGCTTACATGAGTGTTATCGACTGGATCATATTAATTACGGTGCTTACAACCATTATATGTTATGGTGTATATAAAAGTCGTACTACTAAAAACCTGGAAGGCTATTTCCTGAGTAATCGTAGTATGCCCTGGTATTTAATTCTTTTAAGTATTATGGGTACCCAGGCAAGTGCTATAACGTACCTAACAGGGCCCGGGCAGGCATACACCGATGGGATGCGCTTTGTTCAGTATTACTTTGGTCTGCCATTCGCGATGATCGTCATTGCGTACTGTTTTGTACCGGTCTACAGTCGCCTGAAAGTGTATACAGCGTATGAATTTCTTGAGCATCGTTTCGATGTAAAGACCCGCACGTTTACTTCGTTCCTTTTTCTACTGTCACGTGGCCTCAGTACGGGTGTAAGTATTTACGCGCCCTCATTGATTTTAAGCTCACTAATGGGGTGGAACATTTACCTCACAAATGTGATTATGGGTGGTGTGCTGATTATTTATACTATAAGCGGCGGAGCACGTGCTGTAGCCTATACTCAAACCCTGCAGATGATTATCGTTTTTATCAGCCTTTTCCTCATTGGCTATATTGCCGTTAGTTACCTCCCGGCAGGTATGGGCTTCCGTGAGGCTATAAAGGAAGCCGGGAGCATGGGTAAAATGAACGTGATCACGACGGGCGTGAATGAACATGGCTTCAATTGGAAAGACAAATATAATATTTGGAGTGGCCTGATAGGCGGGTTCTTCCTGGCCCTTAGTTATTTTGGAACCGACCATAGCCAGGTTGGAAGATATCTTACCGCACGAAACATAAAAGAAAGTCAGCGCGGGTTGTTAATGAACGGGCTGGTAAAAGTGCCGATGCAATTCTTCATTTTACTTATTGGTATCCTAATATTTTCATTTTATTTATACCAGAAGGCGCCGGTTTTTTTTGATAAGGCAAAAGCTTTATCAGCAGCCAATGCAGGATACGCAGATTCTTTGAAGATTACGGAACTTAAATACGATGCGGCTTTTAGCCAGGGTAACCGCACGGAAGCCAATATCCAGCGACAGGAATATAAAAATATAATTAAACGGGCACTTCCCGGAGATGATGCAAATGATACCAACTTCATTTTTCTTCGGTTTGTAAAAGATAACCTGCCAATTGGTTTAATCGGGCTGCTTTTCGCAGTCATATTTTTATCTGCCTGGGGAAGTATAGCGGCCGCACTAAATTCATTGGCAGCCTGCACAATGGTTGACTTTCATCAAAAGTTCTTCCTAAAAAAGACGTCGGCTTATGACGATTATAAGACTTCGCAATGGTACTCATTCGGATGGGGGATATTTTGCATTTTCATTGCTATGTTTGCACATAATATTGGAAATAGTTTAATAGAGGCAGTGAATATTTTAGGTTCCTTATTTTATGGTGTTATACTCGGCGTGTTCCTGGTAGCTTTCTGGGTAAAAAGAGTTAAAAGTAACGCGGTGTTCTGGGCAGCAATATTTTCGGAATTTGCCATCATCTTTATTTACAGGCAAGACGTCATTTCCTTTCTATGGCTGAATGCAATCGGTGCACTGTTTGTGGTGGGCATCAGCATCCTGTTACAGGAAATATTATTTATAGACAAAAAATTAACCTTCGACAACAACAAGAATTTGCCAATAACTTAGGCAATTTCCATTGAGTGTGCCGTTTGACAAAGCAGGCTATAAACTAACGGAAAAATCAGAAACACTAGGGCGACTTGCCATTCACGTTGCATAAATTATTGCCTGGTGAACGTCGGTTATTGAAACAAGCAAATTGGACTTTATCGACTTT
>JANXYS010000194.1 GCA_025355935.1 Chitinophagales bacterium
ATCGCCGTGCGGGTGATACTTACCCATTACTTCCCCGACAATACGGGCCGACTTCTTATACGGGCGGTTACTATAGTTTGCAAGCTCCAGCATACCAAAAAGAACCCTCCGATGAACCGGTTTGAATCCATCTCTTACATCCGGTAGCGCCCTACCAACTATAACACTCATCGAGTAATCGATATAAAATGTTTTCATTTGCTCCTCAATATTTACCGGTATTATTTTCCCCCGGTTATTGAGGTTCGCATCATCATTAATTTCGTTATTTTCCATATAAAATTATAGGTGGCGAAAGTACTGAATTTAGGCCGGTTTTAAAGGGGCAAAAAGATCTAATTTAACGCATATTGTTAACATTTTTCGCCGCACTGTGGATAAGCAATTTCCCTTTAATTTGTCATAAGCCTTGTCTACAGACCGGGCGTACGTAACATTGTGCGAGTTGGCTGCTTTCGGCTAAAACGCTACCTTGCCAAAAAATTATTCAGCTTGAAAACGATCTTACTTTTTGGCGCGGGTAAATCCGCAACAGTACTCATCGAATATCTTATTGCCGAAGCGGAAAAAAATAAATGGAAGTTCATCATTGCTGACGCCAACAAAGAGCAAATTCTTCTTAAAACAAACAGTTCAAAATATGCCCACGCTGAAGAGGCTGACATCCGCGACGAAGATGCACGTGCCAGTCTGATCAAACAGGCTCACGTGGTGATTTCAATGTTGCCACCAGACCTTCATTTCCTGGTTGCGAAAGACTGTGTAGAATATCGCAAACATCTTCTTACAGCGTCATATCTCGACAGGCAACTTAAGAGCCTGCAAGATGAGATCAATAATCGAAAACTTTTTTTTCTCTGCGAAATGGGCCTGGATCCCGGAATTGACCATATGAGTGCCATGTTATTATTTGACCGGATAAAGTCTTCCGGTGGAACGGTTACCTCATTTGAAAGTCATTGCGGCGGATTAGTTGCCCCGGAAAGCGATGATAATCCATGGCACTACAAAATCAGCTGGAATCCGAGAAATGTAGTAATGGCCGGGAAAGCCGGTGCGATGTACAAGAAGAACGATGAAATAATTACTGAGAATTACCATGAACTTTTTGCTGGCGACAGGACAATTCACATCCCGGGGGAAACTATCGGCAACCTCAGTTATTATCCCAACCGAGACAGCCTTGCATATATAGATCTCTATGGCCTCCAGTATTCCAAAACTTTTTTAAGAACTACTTTACGATATCCTGCTTTTATGCACGGCTGGCAACAGGTGGTAGCCCTTGGTTTAACTGACGAAACCCCCTGGTTTGACAGTGAAGAGCAAACTCTTCGGTCTTTTTTTAAGGCCCATATTCAAAAGTTTCGCTTAGAAAGCTGGTTCTCTGATGTAGGAAACGATCAAACTCAATTATTTTTTTTAGGCTTAGATGATGACCTAACGATTATCAATAAAGGTTTGTGCAGCTCTGCGGATGTTCTGCAATTTGCACTGGAAACAAAACTGGTTTTAAAGCCAGAAGACCGGGATATGGTTGTGATGGTTCATGAGATAAAATATACGATTGGAAACATGACAAAAAAAATAACCAGTTCTATGCTGGTTAAAGGTCGCGACCATCTTCATACTGCGATGGCCAAAACAGTTGGCCTACCCCTGGGTATTGCTGCGAAGCTGATACTAACGGACGTCATTAAATTAAAAGGACTGCATATTCCAATTCACCGAGCCATATATGAACCGGTACTTGAGGAATTAAAAAAATTTGACATCAGTTTTATGGAGCATAGTGAAATCCTTTAATAATAGGTTAGGTATCCTTCAAGAGTAATCGCATTAATTCTTTTATACCTTCGGTAGCGGGCATTTCAATAATGTGAATGTCGTGGTACGAGTTGAGAGCCGGTATTCTTTTATCAATGATATATTTATCCATTCCTGGTGGAGCGTAATGCAAAAGAGCCGCCGCGGGATACACTTGCAGAGAGGTACCAATCACAACGAAAATATCAGCATTTTTTAGCAACAGGACGGCCTTTTCTATCATTGGCACTGGCTCTTCAAACCAAACTATCTGTGGTCGCAACTGCGTTCCGTCCGGACCTTTATCACCCGGCAAAATATCGCCTCTTATGTCAAATATATCATCAGGCTTTCCTATACTGTGCATTTTAAATATCTCACCATGCAAGTGCATAACGTTTGAAGAGCCTCCGCGCTCATGAAGATCATCAATATTCTGAGTAATGATGGTCACGTCAAAATATTCTTCCAACGCAGCTAAACCCAGATGAGCCTCGTTGGGTAACACGGCAGCGACATCACGGCGCCGTTGATTATAAAAATCCAGTACGAGCCCCGGGTCTTTGATAAATCCCCGGGGGGTTGCTACGTCTTCTATGCTATATCCCATCCATAGGCCGTCGCTGTCACGAAATGTTTTCAGCCCACTTTCAGCGCTTATTCCAGCGCCTGTCAAAACCGCTAACTTTTTTTTGATCATAAATTAATATTTATACACAATATTGAGTTTTTAATTAAATCGCTCTAGTGCATATAATTGCAAAGAATTAATTATCCCAACAGTGGTTTAGAAAGCGACTCAAGAATACGTTGCGTCAATCTTATACGCCGAAACTTACTGTACACGGCACTCTGTAAACCCTACTCACTTGTTAAAATTGATTTAATTTATGTTAGTTGCTCGGCCGCCTTTTTCTTATCGACCCTGGCCGCTATAAAAATACTTAATTCGAATAGTAATAATAAAGGTATTGCTACGAGGAACTGGCTTGTCCAATCAGGAGACGGTGTTATTACGGCCGCAAGTACTAGTATGATTACGAAGGAGTATTTCCTGGTCTTACGCAGATATGCAGCAGATACCAAACCGAGCCTGGCTAATACGTATGCAAATACTGGCAATTCAAATGCGATTCCGCAACCGAGGATGATATTATCAAGCGTATCAATATAGTCATCAAGCGTTGGGAGATACTGGTAAGCACCAGTTCCGCCCAGCTTAAAATTTGCAAGAAAATTAAAAGTAAAAGGGGCAAGAAGATAGTATCCGAATGCTGCGCCTGTTATGAAACAAGTTGAAATGTATAGAATGCTACCGCGGGAATAACGAATCTCTTTAAGCGAGAGTGCAGGTTTAATAAATTTCCATAATTCCCATAAAATATAAGGAAAGACGATGATGAAACCACCTATCATGGCTATCGAAATCGCTGACATAAAAGGTCCCGAGATAGTGTTTCCCTGCAGAGGAATATTAACCGGGGGCATGCACAGTGCGTCACCAATTCCTAACTTATGCCCTAACTTACACAGTGCACCATACGTGATAAAATCTGATTTGGCGGGTGCATAAATGACGTTATCAAAGATTTTATCGATATAAAAAAACATCCCGATAACAGCAGCAAGCCATGCAATAACAGACCTGAAAATATGCCACCTCAGTGCTTCAAGGTGATCCATAAATGTAAGGTCGGGTAATGCCTGAGCTGCTGTATATTTAATTTGATCAATAAATGACTTT
>JANXYS010000203.1 GCA_025355935.1 Chitinophagales bacterium
CAGGGGAAATGCTTGGGATGAAGCTAATCTATATGGATGCCGGAAGTGGTGCTCGTCGAGCTATTTCTGAAACCATGATCGAAAAGGTTGCCGGATGTATTGAAGTTCCCCTCATTGTCGGTGGTGGTATTACAACTCCCGAAAAAGCTTATTTAAATTGCAAGGCTGGCGCTGATGTAATTGTAGTTGGAAATGCAATCGAGAAGGATGCTTCACTTATAAAAGAAATGGCAGCTGCCATTCATAGCGTACCCATTTCGCAACGTTCACCTGCGTAGCATTATTGTAATTTGGCAACCCTTGATGGTGTTTCCCTTCCAGCTATAATTGTCCGGCTGCTAATTGCAATAGCCTTAATAATTTCGGCCATGTTGCTCATATCGAGCGTGCCTATTTCATCGCTCTGGGTGTGATAATTCTTTTCATTATCCATTTTTGACGTACTGATGGTGTGCGCGGGAACACCTAAAGCGGCCAGTGTTGCATTATCAGAACGGTAAAATAAGTTTTCCTTTGGGTATGGATCCGGCTCAAACTTAAAATTACTTCCGCCTAAGTTTGCCTGCAGTATTTTCCCGAAGTCAGATTTCTCAAAGCCTGTTATGTAGGCACTGTTTTTCCCCCAATTACTTTCCGTACCAATCATCTCAATATTGAACATGGCTACAGTTTTATCTGCTTCAATCTGCCTGCTGAAGTATTGAGAGCCAAAACCTCCTAATTCTTCTGCTGTGAAGGCTACAAAGAGAAGGGTCCGCTCATTATTTTTCAGCTGACCGAAATAGTTGGCAAGCATAATTACGGCGGTTGTGCCCGCTGCATCATCGTTTGCGCCGTTATAGATCGAATCTCCGGCTGCATTTGGTTTTCCAATTCCTAGGTGGTCATAATGCCCGGAAAAAATTACGTATTCTTCTTTTTTGCTTTTTCCTGGAATAATACCAATCACGTTTGCAAGGGAAGAATAGTGAATTTCATGGTTAATCTCGAAATTGTAGCTTCCAGCAGTTTCGTTGGTGAGCACGAAAACTACCGGTGCCTGGTTGTTGAAGGACTCCCGCTTAAACCACTTTAGTTTATTAAAGTCTTTAAGGTGAAAAGTATTAACAAAAACGACACACTTTTTAGAAGCCTGAAACAATTTACTGGCCTCCTGCACAAGGTTTTTTGAAGAGTCTAAAACAATCTTTTCAAATCCTGATTTGTCACTTATTCTTAAAACAGAGTCAGTAGTGATTGCAATGATATTTGATGTTTCAACCGGCTTTCCATTTATTGTACCGCTAGCAGTTACAAACTTTGACTTTATCATTTGAAAAGGCTGCTTATAACCGTCAAGGCCGGGAAACTTTTGCAAACCACTTTTTGCAAACTCTGATGCAATAAAGTCTGCTGCCCTATCAATAGACGGCGTAAACGGCTTACGGCCTTCCATATCGTCAGCCGAGAGTTTCTTTTCAATTCGTTCTACTTCTGCCGTATTTATTATTTTATTAATATCCTGGGGAAAAGAAATTTTACTGAAGCTTGTAAAAGCCAGTATGATAAAAAGCTGTTTCATGGTATTAGTGTATCCTAAAATGTGTAGTAATATTATTAGAGGCTCATCATTTCTTTAAACTTTACTGCCTGGCGCCGGCTTACTTCAACTTTTTCACCCGCTTTAAGATCAAGTAACAGTCCGCCATTAAAATAGGGTTCTACTTTTTCAATCATACGTAGATTTACAATATGTTTGCGGTTCGCCCTGAAAAAGATTCGCTCGTCAAGACGTTCCTCTAAGGCATTGAGCGATTTTAAAATGAGCGGCTTATTACTGCCAAAAAATACCTTAGCATAATTGCCAACGCTCTCGAACAAACGCACTTCTGATAGTTTCACAAACCAACAACGTTCACCGTCTTTCACAAATACCTGGTCGTTTTCACCTAACATCCCGCGGTGAACTCCGGCAAGTGTAGCTGCCATCTCTTTTTCTTCGGTAAGCTGAAGTTTGTGCAATGCATCCGCCAGGCGTTTAGGCTCTACTGGCTTCATAAGGTAATCCAATGCATTAACCTCGAAAGCTTTTAAAGCGAATTCGTCGTAGGCAGTTGTAAATATCACGTGGGGGGCACGGTCAAGTTCCAGCAGCATATCAAAGCCGGTTTTACCGGGCATCTGTATGTCTAAAAAAATCAGGTCGGGCATTAGCTGATCAATCTTTTCAATTCCCTCTGTTGCGTTGGCCGCCTCACCGATCACCTCTATTTCGGGGAAATCTGATAGAAGCTTTTTTAATTCATTTCTAGCAAGTCTTTCATCATCAATTATGATCGCTTTGTGCATTGGGATTGAAAATTTATCAGTTTGTGTATTTTATAGTATCGACGCTACCGGCATAATGATTTTCGATTCAACCATACCAGACGGCAAATCCTGAATTTCAAAATGAGCCTTCCCATTATATAATAAATTTAGCCGGTCGTGCGTGCTTTTTAATCCAAAACCTTCGTGTCCGTTTGTTCCATGGCCGTTAATTTTCCCCGAATTCTGGACGGTTAGTTCATAATGATTTGCTTTGAAAAGCGAGCAGATTCTTATTGTTCCGCCATCGATTTGCTTACTGATGCCATGTTTAATCGCATTCTCTACAAGTGTCTGCAACATCATTGGTGGAATTGGTTGTTGCAGTGTATCAGGGTCTATATTGAATTCAATTTTAAGCCTTTCCTCGAAACGCATGTGCTCAAGGGCAAGGTAATCCTTTACAATATTCAGCTCTTGCTGAAGCGGCACAGTTTCCTGCATTTCAGCACGCATACTGCTTCTTAAAATGTTACTTAATTCCGTTATTGCAGAGCGCGCTCTTTCAGGATTTTCGTCTACAAGGGCTCGAATGCTGTTGAGGGCATTAAATATAAAATGGGGATTAATATGCGACTTAATAGTTTTCAATTCTAATGCTTTTACGGCCGCCTCCAGTCTGAATGTATCGAGTTCCCGACGCCTCGTCTTTTCCACATAGTGATAGATGAAATATATAAAGTTCCAGATAAGTAATGACCATAGCGCATTAAAACAACTCAGGAAAATACGTTGTCCAAGACTATACTTTGCTGCGCGGCCCTGCGGATCGTAACCAAGCATGTGATCAATCATTTCAGAACTTACTCCAAATACAATGGCAAATAAAAATGTCAATCCAATAAAAAAGGCGATTTGCTCCTTGAGGGGCTTTTTAAGGATTTTCAACCTGTGAATACTCAACCTCATTCCGTGGGTTATGATCAAACCGGTAATACAGGTAAGGATGAGACTGGTAATGTATAACTCACTGATCTTTCCGAAAGTGGTAACAAAAAATATACTGATGGCAATGCTAACTGACCAGCCGATAATCTGGCACCACCAATATTTCGAAATCTTCATTTTCATAACAGCCATAAAGCTATTTATAAATTCTATGCAAAATTACGATCATATTATTAATGGCTAAATGGTTGGTTGAAAGGTTAAACAGCGTTTGTTGTATGCTGTACCATGGCTTTAATAGAAATTGCTGGTTATAAACTATCAGAAACTATTGGCTATTTTTACACTATGCAAAATCCGAATATGAATAATGATTCTGCCAGAATGAATACTGCCGAGAAGGAATTTGAAAACAATATCCGCCCGGGGGCGATAGATCAGTTCAGCGGGCAACAGCAGATAATAGAAAATCTCAGCATTTTTATTAAAGCGTCTAAATTACGCGGCGAAGCACTTGACCATATTCTTTTTCATGGACCACCGGGACTGGGGA
>JANXYS010000204.1 GCA_025355935.1 Chitinophagales bacterium
ATCATAGTTGCAACTCTTTCCCCATCCATAGCTGCACTTACAATTCCACCGGCATAGCCCGCGCCTTCTCCTGCCGGAAAAAGATTGGCAAGCTGCGGATGGCATAAGTTATCAGTACGGGGAATCCGAACGGGACTGCTTGTCCTGCTTTCGGTAGCAACTATTACGGCCTCATTAGTTAAATAACCTTTCAGTTTCTTTCCAAATGCCTTAAATCCTCCGGCGAGTGCATCGTATATGAATGGGGGCAGTGCATCTGTAAGATTTACCGATTTTAATCCCGGCAGGTATGAATTAGCCGGGATTTCGGCTGAGTTTTTTCGGTTTACGAAGTCAATCATCCTTTGGGCTGGGGCTACAAATTTACCGCCTCCCGCGGTGTATGCCTCCTGCTCAACCATTTTTTGAAATTTCAAAAACAACAGGGGGTCATCCGCTGATATAGCTTCAGCTGAGTGTTTATTGAGAAAGCTCAATGCATCCTGTTTTTCCACCTGTACCACCATTCCACTATTCGCGAAAGGATTATTATGCCGCGAAGGGCTCCACCCATTTACCACAAGTTCTTGGTTTCCAGTTGATGCAGGCGCTATAATGCCCCCCGGGAACATGCAAAACGAGAATACTCCTTTTTGCTCCACCTGCTGAACCAGGGAATAAGATGCCGGGGGAAGCAGAGGATCATGCTCAGCTGAATGATACTGAATTTCGTTTATTAATTCCTGGGGATGCTCTATTCGTACACCGAGGGCAAATGGCTTTGCTTCCACCAGGATCTTTTGGGCAGTAAGTAATTCGAAAATATCACGGGCAGAATGCCCGGTCGCGAGTATGTATGCATCGCCATTTATCGTGTCTCCGTCAGAAGTTTGGATCGAGGAAACCTGGTTGCCTTTTACATGAATGCTGGTAAGTTTTTTTTCGAAATAAAATTCGCCGCCAAAGCGCACAATGGCTTCCCGCATGGCAGTGATTATCTGGGGAAGTTTATTGGTGCCTATGTGTGGGTGTGCATCATATAATATATTACCAGGAGCTCCGAAATGCACGAAGAGTTGGAGGATCCTTTCTATGTTTCCGCGCTTACTACTTCGGGTATATAATTTACCATCGCTGTAGGTTCCTGCACCGCCTTCGCCGAAGCAATAATTGCTCTCCTCATTGATGATCCCTTCCCGGTTTAAAATAGCAAGATCACGTCGCCTGCTCCGAACGTCTTTACCCCTTTCAATGATCACTGGTTTGATACCCGCTTCAAGTAACTTTAGTGCTGCAAAAAGACCTGTGGGCCCGGCGCCGATAATAATAACTTTTTTGCTTTCTTTGCTAACATCTTTAAATGTAAATTGGTTGATACCCGGAGATTTTACCGGTTCGTTTATGTAGGCAGTCAGCTGTAAATTAATATATATTGATTTCCCCCTTGCATCTATTGATCTTTTTATAAGCTGGTATCCGTTCACGGAAGTTTGTGGGTAACCGGTATATTCAGAAATTTTTTTCTTCACCGTCATCTCATCATAAGCATCAGCAGGCAGAAGTTTAAGTGAAATGATTTTTTGCATCTTCGCAGTCCTTTTAATAAAGATGAAAAGAAGACCGGGGCAGGATCTTCTTTTCATTTATTAAGATATGTGATTAATCTCTATTAAGTGCCGGCTCTCTCCTGCAAATTAAAATGGTAAATCATCAACAGCGTCAGGTGATGACGCGGTAAAACTGTCGAGTGACTCATTAAAATCGCCGTGAGGGGCTGAACTGCCTGCATTTGACAGGATTTGCTCAATTCTCCACGCATCAAGGTTAGTGATATAGTTTGTTTTTCCTTCCTTCTCCCACTTGCTTCCCTTGATATTGAAATATACTTTGATGTCATCGCCTATGTTTACACGATCAACGATCGCTGTTTTATCCTGCACGCATTGAAACTTTACATAGTTAAGAATAGTACGCCCGCCGATATCGTCAGATTTTTCAACAGCAAACTCCCGTGTTTTAAAAGTCTCAGTGCGCTGCACCGTTTCATATTTGGCAACGAGTTTGCCTGTTAATTCGTAACTCATATCCGTGTTTTTTAGAGCACCAAAATTATGTTTATTTTATTGAAGAAGGCTATATTAAAAATATAGTACCCATCATTTCATTAAGCATATTATGGGGAAGAAAGAAATTTGTGTACAAAATTGTTTTTAACGATTTGGGATATTTTTTTAAAAAATATGGCCTTATTATGAAGATGTAGTGTGGTATTGGTTTTCCTTT
>JANXYS010000206.1 GCA_025355935.1 Chitinophagales bacterium
GCCCCGCGCCGGCACTCGCTGAATAGGTGATGAATCTATTATGAGAAGAAAGAGAGGACCTGGACACGGTCAACAATCAAAAAAAGTACATGATCTGGTTTTATCATCGAATTACTTTCCTGCTCCTGATCCATTTCATAATCCAAAAAGATAACGACACCCACATCAAGCCAAAGCAAAATCCTGCTATCACGTCTGTAGCGTAATGAACATTTAAAATGATGCGGCTTATTCCAATCAAAAGGGAGAGAAGGAAAAGAAATATTATCAACACATATTTAAGACTAGTTTTCAAGGCGGAGATCCAGACAAGATAAGCCACAATAGCACAAAAAATGAAAGAAGAAACAGAATGCCCGCTGGGAAAACTGTAAGTAAGCAACTGATGGCCGGATGTTAGTACCGGACGGTGACGATGAAAAATATTTTTTAAGAGAAACATAAGGCCGGTACTTGCAACAGCAAGGGTGGCAATGTCAATGGCAGCTGCCTTATCCTTTTTATATAGGAAATACCCTATCAGTAACAAGTATGCAGGAAATAAAAATGTTGATGATCCAAAAAAAGTGATAATCTTCATTAAAGATACCAGCGGCGGGGTAGAATGGGCGGCTACGAAGGCAATAACCCTAAAATCAAATGCAGTCTCATTTTCGAGTACAGTTTCATCCGCTATGTAAATAAAAAGCGCCAGGCAGCATGTAAAAATAATCATGACCGCTATCAATTTCAACGAAACTTTTGCGAGCAAACTCTTTAACGGATAATTCATAATGCTTGCTTATTAATTAGGATTGCCCTCTTCGCTTTTTTGGGGAACTACGATTGAAATAGCGTCAGGAATAAGTACTGCCTCCACTGTATCCACCCTGCCTAAAAATTCACCATCTACCTGGAAGAATCTTTTCTTGTCAAGCTTCATTTTCAGGTGATTTGTTTGAAAAGTTTCTGTTTTGGTTTTATCATGTTTGGCGTGCGATACCACCATCTTAAATATTTCGCCGAAGGATACCTTTTTGATTGCTACCACTTCAAATACCGTATCGTCGAGTTTCCCGGATGGGTTTATCAGGGCACCGCTTCCATATTTGGTTGCATTCGCAATCACAATCATAGCTGCTTCGCGGCGAATGATTGTATTATTTATATTCATCTCTGCTTTCAGATGTGGATTTTTAAATAGCACTTTTACAGAAGCCTTTAAATATCCCCACATTCCCCGCCCTTTTTGCGAGTTAAATTCCTTTACTACAAATGCGTTAAAACCAACATCGCTGAGGTGAATACACATATGTCCGTTTACCATGGTAACATGAATCTTCTTCACAGCTTTGCTTACCAATACATCCAGGGCTTCTTCGGGCCTGCTGCTGATGCCTAATTCTTTTGCAAGGCCATTAGCGGATCCGGCGGGAAGTATGCCCAGCAATGTCTCAGTCTTAACAATGCATTCCGCTACGAGCTTGACAGTGCCATCACCACCTACTGCAACAACCATATGGGGCTGTTCAGACTGAATCTTTTTAGAAATAGTTTCCCGGTTACAATCCTGAGGGAGGTTATATAGTTCGATAATGTGCGGTCCCTTTTTGAAATGCTCAGTGATTATAGTTGGCCAGTCAGTTTTGTTTGATCCAGAGCCGGGATTTACAACAAATAATATTTTCATTCCGTCTTGTTCGGTCATATAGTTTTGCTGATTGGTATAATTATGGGAAAATAGGTCTTAATTTTATATCAACCGTAATGCCAGCTTTTTTTATGCGGCGGGCATTAGTACATTTAATGTCGTTCAGTATGGAGCACAACACGAAATTAAAGGATCTTCAGGTAACTGTAAAAGTTTATCATGGTTATGGGCATACTCACAATTGCGTGGTTTACGGGCATGTGCTGGAGGGCAAACGTTTAATACGTCGCAGGTATACCCGAAATATCTTTTACAATATAATTCACCTTATAAGGTCCTTTATGGTTAAGCCAATTGCTGGCGTAAGTGTGCATCTCAACTGGCAAAAGCAGGTACTCACTGCCGTTACTGCTACAGACGGATTCTTTAAATTTGAATGGGCATCCGAGAGCGAGATACCGGCGGGCTGGCATCCCGTTGAGGTTAATTTAATGGATGCGGGCGGGAAGGTCATCTGCACTGGGGAGGGAAGTTTTTTTGTTCCGCATTCAACACAGTATGCATTTATTTCTGACATAGATGATACAGTTCTCGTATCGCATTCGGCCACAATGCGAAAAAGGTTGCGGGTTTTGTTTACCAAAAATCCACGAACCCGGAAGGCTTTTGCTGACGTTGTTAAACATTACCAGTTACTTGCATACAGTCATACCTCACCAACAATGCCAAACCCATTTTTTTATGTGTCTTCCAGCGAATGGAATCTTTATGAGGATCTTAAAGAATTCTTCAGGCATAATGGACTTCCTGAGGGTGTGTTCCTGTTGAACGAAATTAAACGCTGGTACCAGTTGTTTAAAACAGGCAAAACTAAACATAATGGGAAACTGATCAGGGTAGCAAGGATCCTGCAAGCTTTTCCAAAACAGCAATTCGTCTTATTAGGCGATAATTCCCAAAGTGACCCGGAGATCTATGCAGCCGTTGCTAACAAATATCCGGGAAATATTGCTGCCGTTTACATCAGAAATATCAGTGTGGTTAATGAGGCAAAGGCCGGGGAATGGCTGTCGTCAATTACTAATAAATCTATTTATACCTTGGTATTTGAAGATAACACGGAAGCAATTGAACATTCAAGGCTGGTTGGACTTATATAATTTGTGATAAACATCATCAAATTAAGTTGTATTTCGGCAGTATTTAGCCACATCAGGAATAAGATGCACACCTTGCAAACCATGTTTCTCAAGTTTCACTTGCTCCGGTACCAAATCCATCTGCTATTTTTTCAGGAAATTAATCATAAATGTGTGACGGTTGAATTACCTTGTTAGGACATTATCATAATCATTCACCATATCTATTAATATGAAAATTGTAATCATATCCGCAAGCGTGCGCATCGATCGCCAGAGTCATCGTGTTGCGTTATATTTTGAGCAATATATCCGCGAACATAAACTAGCGGAAGTGGAAGTTCTTGACCTAAAGAAATATAATTTTCCGCTTTTTGAAGAACGGCTGCAATTCCTGGTAAATCCATCTCCGGGCGTGTTAGAATTTGCTGACAAGGTTGCTACAGCTGATGGGATCATAATAGTTACCCCTGAATATAACGGTGGTTACCCTGCAAGTTTGAAAAATGCGATCGACCTACTTTACGCTCAGTGGAAACATAAACCTATAGCAATAGCAAGCGCATCAAACGGCCCCTTTGGCGGTGCCCAGGTAAATACTTCGCTTGCTTTTTCGTTGTGGAAAATTGGCGTAATATTAGTTCCCTCATTGTTTCTGGTACCCAAAGTTCAGGATGCCTACCAGGAAGATGGAACAGCAGTTAATAAGGAAGATGCAGAAAAAAGAGCGAAAGTCTTCATCGATGAACTTAGCTGGTGCATGCAGGCCTGCTCAAAAATGAAAACAATTTAAGAATGTGTTGTATTATATCAAGTTAAAAATTTAATCTATGAGTAAAGAAGCGGGTAGCTACCAGGATGTCTACATCAAAAGACATGGGGAAATGGTTTCACTTAAAAACGACGTAAGGGATTTTTGTGAAAAGTATATTATGCCGGTTCATCCCACATTATGGGACTGGAGCAGCGAGGAACGGGATTTCGAAAAGCCTGAAAATGATCCTACGATTGCTGAAGCACGGGCAATCCGCGATGTGATATTTAAAGATATGAGTGCCTTTGTTCCAACGGCTGTGGATCTTACAACGATCGATAATGTAAAATCGATAAAGGCTTACCTGGATCCAAAAAGTAAACATGAAGAATTTAATATGGAGGAGTTTGCTTATGCCCTCAAAGTTGAACTTGAGCATGGCAGGGTAAAGGCCGCAAATGTCACGAATAATCATCCATTTCTAACCGCTATGATCGCGCTTGCGCACATGAGTGAAACCCTTACTTATTACAAAAGATTGAAAGTAATGGAAACGGAAGGGGAGATCTTTGAATTGAAACGTAAGATCGAGGCAGGCAAGGGTTCTAAAGAAAAGCTGCAGGATGAACTCGCGAAGGCAGAAAAAGAACTGGTTGAAGCCCGCAAAAAACTTGCCGACCGTTTAGAAAAAATGGATGACATCCCTGCGCAGGATAAAATAGGTGACTAACCCGTCTTGATCCTGTGCAGGTGGTCAGACCTTTTTACTTTGCCATATCGAACTCGTAGATAGCAGGGAGTGTACCATGCTTACCTTCTGAACTTATATACATGTTACCGTTAGAGTCAAAACAAAGTCCTTCTGGCTGAAGAAATACCGATGGGTCGAGAAGGTTAAATGATTTTAATTTTCCGTCGTGACTAAACTGCGCGATACACTTTGCGCCCTTGCTGCCCAGTATATAAATGTCATGCGAAATAGGATGAACAGAAATGGCCGACGGGTAAAATTTAACGGTATCGCTACTCATCTTTTTGAGCTCTTTTTTATCGATGACCATAAAAGGCTGCTCATTTAATACATTTGTCTTCGTATCAAATTCATATACAGCGCGTGTTGATTTTTTTTCATCTTCCAGGCCCGCCTGGTCTTTACACGCGATCAGTAAATTGCCACTCACAGGATCAAATGCAAGGCCTTCTGTATTATTCTTTTTGTCGAGGCTTGTTTGATATTCAGTTACTTTTTTTGCTTTATTCCAGTCTTCTATTTTAAACACTGCACCGTGACTCCATAAAGCGTATACCGTAGATCCTGTTAGCGCAACGTCTTCAATATCAAACTTGTCCTTTGCGGTCTCTGCAAACGTTACACTATCTGAGATTGTACCCGTGCCGTTAGCAAGTTTTAACACATACAATACCGGATGAAGGTCCTCTATTGCAAGGATATGGTTGCTGTCAAGTTTTACAATTCCTGAAATTTCTATCATTTGTGCAGGAAGTTCCCACTTGTGCGCAGGTTTTGCAAAATCGTATTTTAAATCAGACTTGTTCAAACTGGTTGCATTTGCTGTTTCGCCCTTTTTCTTATCCTGTTCTTTAGGTGCTGTGCATGAAAAAGTCAAAAAAAGAGTTCCGCACAAAAATAACCGGGAGTAAATTAAACTATGCTTCATATGTTGGTTTTATGCCACGTCGGCAGTTTGCGAAGGTGGCTTTTTTTCCTGATAACAACATTAAAAGTCTTCCTTGATCAGCGTTAAACAACGGTTAATGGCTGTTTTAAAAGATTAAATCTGCCTTACAAGCCCGGTTTTTTTTAGTATCTGCCTGTTGTCGCGGTTGTGCATCAGCTTATACACGAGGGCATAAATGGCAGGAAGAATCAGGAGCGTTAGTATGGTTGATGTAATCAGGCCGCCAATAACTACTACTGCCAGGGGCTTCTGGGTTTCACTTCCAATACCTGTTGAAATGGCCGCAGGCATCAAGCCAATCATTGCCATAAGCGCTGTCATAACCACGGGCCGAACCCGGGAGATTACTCCTTGTCGTATTGCATCATCAAGCGCCATTTTTAATTCGAGATTTTTCCGAAAAACGGATATTAGTATCACTCCGTTTTGAATACATACCCCAAACAAAGCGATAAACCCGATACCGGCGCTGATGCTAAAATTGATTCCCGTAATCTGTAAAGCGAGAATGCCGCCAATAAGCGCAAATGGTACGTTGAGAATTATCAGGGTTGCATCCTTTACATTTCCAAAACTTACAAAGAGTATCAGGAAGATCAACAACAAACATAGAGGAACCACTTTTGTGAGTGTAGCCCCCGCGCGCTGTTGATTTTCAAATTCCCCGTTCCATGTAGTCTTATAACCGGCTGGTAGGTTTATAGAATTTTTTACCTGGTTCTGTGCATCGGCGATGGTACTTCCGAGGTCACGTCCTCTTACCGAAAACTTCACTGCTATGTAGCGCGTATTATTATCCCGGTAAATAAATGCTGGACCGGTAAGCGTATTAATCTCTGCAATTTCCTTTAGAGGCACTTTTGCCCCGTCACTTGTAGGTACCATCAGCGTTTCAATCGCAGCTTGCGTATCACGGAAATCTTTCTTATATCTAAGTCTTATATCAAATTTTCGTTCGCCCTCGTACAACTGGGTCGCTGCCTTGCCACCTATAGCCATTTCAATTACCGCATTTGCATCGGCTGTATTTACCCCATAAAATGCCATCTTTTGTTGGTCGAGTTCGATTCTGAATTCTGGTTGTCCGAGGTTTCGAAGAACTCCTAAGTCTTCAATGCCGTTTACGTGTTTAAGAACCGTCATCACTTTATTGGCAGTACTATCAAGCACATTAAAGTCGGTCCCAAATATCTTAACTGCCATTGCCGCGTTTACGCCCGCCACAGCTTCTTCTACGTTATCACGTATCGGTTGTGAATAATTGTAGACAATGCCCGGAAATTTTTTCAGCTGTACATCCATTTCATCAATGAGCGCTTCTTCCGTTATATGGCCCCTCCATTCTTTTTGAGGTTTCAGGTCCACCTGGATCTGCACATTGAAAAAACCTTTGGGATCAGTGCCGTCATTCGTTCTCCCTACCTGCGACAGAGTTTGCTTCACCTCCGGAAATTCTTTCAACACATCGATCATCTTGTTCGAAACTATATTGGCTTCATTCAGCGAAACACTCATCGGCAATTCCGCCTCAACCCACAAAGCTCCTTCGTTAAGTTCGGGAAGAAATTCTGATCCGAGTAATTTAGCCGAAGCAAAACTGAGCAGCATTACGACGAGCGCAATTAATACACTCTTCTTTTGGTTACGGTATACTACAGCCAATGCATTTCCAACAATTTTTTCAAAAAAAAGTACTACCGGGTTATGTTTCTCTTTTACGTTTTTGCGAAGAAGGATGCTTGAAAGTGCGGGAACCAAAGTGAGTGTAAACAGTAAGGCTCCTATGAGAGCGAAGCCCAGCGTATATGCCAGCGGGGAAAACATTTTACCTTCTACTTTCTGAAAAGCAAATATGGGGATAAGGCATGTGAGTATGATAATTTTGGAAAAGAAGATCGATTTTCCCATTTCCGTGCCGGTAGTTTTAAAAAGTCCGAGCTTAGCGAGCTTATTAAATTTCGCCATTCCTACTTCCCGCGCCCTGGCGTCCAGGGCTACAAAGAGACCTTCCACCATTACGACGGCACCATCAATAATGATCCCAAAATCAATTGCGCCCATACTCAGGAGATTGGCACTCATTCCCTTAATGCGCATGCAAATGAATGCAAAGAGCAGTGCGAGGGGGATTATTATGCTTACGGTAACGGTAGTGCGCCAGTCTGCCATGAATAGAAGTACGATCACCGTTACCAGCACAATCCCCTCTATGAGATTATGAATCACCGTTTCCTGCGCGAAGTCCATAAGGTTGGTGCGGTCGTAGAATGTATCGATCTTTACATCTTTAGGTAAGATAGATTCATTTAACTCTTTTACCTTCTCACGAACCGCATCTAATACTTCAGAAGGATTCTCACCTTTGCGCATTACAATGATTCCCTCTATAACGTCTTCATTCTGGTCCCTGGCTACCTGTCCGAGCCGGGGCTTGCCGCCTTCGCTCACTAAAGCAACGTTTTTTACAAGAAGCGGTACACTGTTTATTTTGTTAATAATAATGTTGTTAATATCATCAACGCTGTTAAGCAATCCAATACCGCGCACCAGGTACGACTGGCCATTTCTCTCTATCACATCGCCACCTACATTTACATTGCTTTTTGAAATGGCATTGTACACATCAAGTGAACTGAGGTTATATTTATTTAGGAGCTCAGGGTTAACCGCAACTTCGTATGTTTTTTCTTCACCTCCAAAGCTGTTAACATCCGCTACGCCCGGAACACTTTTAAATTGCCTGTCGAGCACCCAGTTTTGTATGGTGGTGAGATCCCTAATGTTGCGAGTGGCGCTTTTAAGGGTGTACCTGTAGATTTCACCTGTCGGACCATAAGGTGGTTGTACGTCAGGCTTTACACCTTCGGGAAGATCAGCACCACCGAGCCGGCTCAATACCTGCTGCCGGGCAAAGGCGTCATCCACATCATCATCAAAAATAATCCTGATATACGACAAGCCAAAAGCCGACGTTGATCGGAGGTTCGATTTCTTTTGTACGGAATTTAAAACCGTTTCCATTGGAATGGTAACGAACTTTTCAATCTCTTCTGCACTGCGTCCGGGCCACTGTGCTATAATTATGATCTGCGTGTTTGTTACATCGGGGAAAGTTTCAACAGGAGTGTTTTTATAGCAAAAGAATCCAATAACCGCTATCACAGCCGTTAGAAAGAAAACCAGGTAACGATGCCGTAAAGAAAAATGAATGATGCTCTTAATGAATTTGTTCATGAACTGGGATTGAATTAAGCTACCGACCTATTTTTCTGTGAGAGCTTTAAATAAAAGAATTTGGTTATTGGCAATAACCCTGTCGCCCGCCTGTATGCCCGAGTTAATAAACGTTTTCCCTTCACTGGTTTTTAAGATTTCGATTTCGCGGACGCTAAGCGAACAATTACCACGGTAAAGGACTACGTAATTCTTTCCATTCTCCGAAATGATTGCCTGGGATGAAACAGAAATCGCTTTTGTATCTTCTTTATTGAATACAGTTACATTGGCAAACATTTCCGGCTTTAGCAATTGCTGCCTGTTAGGCAATTTGACGCGTATCCGCATCACCTTTGTAATTGGATCAAGAATATTACTTACTTCATCTACTACTCCATGAAATACGCTGTCGGTATATGCTAAAGTGGTGATGTCTGCCGCGTAGCCTTGTTTAACCTTGGAGATATCTGTTTCGTAGACATTTGCAAGCACCCATACGTCGCCGATATTCCCGATGGAAAAGAGATTGTCCGTTGCATCCGTTCGAATGAAACTTCCCTGGTTTATCTTTTTCTCGAGGACGTAGCCGTCTATCGGGGAGGTTATCGTGTAAGTACCGTTAGAACTGGTATGACCGCCACCATTGATCCTGATCATGTTTGCCATCTTGCCTGCGGATGTCCGTGCCTTAAAGTAACTTTCCCTGGCCTCAATAAATTCTCTTTCACTCGCAATCCCATTTTTGAACAATGATTCCTCGTTTTCCATTTGCTTCTTTGCGATCGCAACATCATTACCCGCTGTAGATAAATCGCTGTAGTTACCCGAGACTTCGGCACTTTTTATCACCGCCAGGGTTTGCCCACGGTGTACTTTATCACCAAGCGAAACGCTTACGTGAATGACCTGGCCACTGCTAAACGGAAAAACACGCGTTACTTTTTTATCATCAAATGCAATTTCTCCGCTTAACTTTAATTCGCTGCCGATGTTTCTTAATTGCGCGGTATCGATTTGGATAATTGCCGACATCGAATCTGTTATACAAACCGGTTTATCGGTTACAGCAGGTGAGTCCGCGTGAGTGCACGCCTGCATAGAAAATAAGCAAGTGGAAAGTAGGAAACTGTATTTCAGCACAGTCGTGCCGGTGTGTAATACCTTGTTCATAATTAAATTATTTTAAGAGGGCCATTTAGACAGGAGATCTTGTTACACAGCCATTCTTATTGAAGGGGCAATACATAACTATTGGTGGAGTAATTTATATTTTCGATTGCTTTTAGCAATTTGTTGTGCTGGTCGATAAGCTTTAGCCTGGTGTCCTTGTATGCGTCTAAAAAGTCTATAAATTCAAGCAGGTTTATTTGTCGTGCCTTATACGTTTTCATCATGTTTTGAAACAAATCATTGTACTTTTCGGAGAAATCCAGCTGGTCGAGGTTGTTCACGGATTGTATGTAAAGAAATGTCCTTACAGATTCGAGCACTTCATTTTGAATCTTGACGGCCTCAATCTCGTGCAGGGTTTGCTGCTGCCGGAGATTAATGGAGGCAGCCTTAATATTTCCCTCATTCCGGTTAAAAATATTAAGCGGAAGTGCAACCGTTAGTCCGACATAGTTGGGGTTATAACTGCTATGTTGGTCGTACTCCGTACCAACCGTTATGTCGGCTTTAGCAAGGGCACGCTGGTATGCCAGATTGTGTTCCTGTAAATTAACAGAGGCATCAGCGATTTTAATTGCGGGTCGATATAAATAGGCAAGTTTCCTCAGGCTATCTGCCGAAGGCAACTGCAGCCGGGTGAGATTTCCAAAATCATAACTGAGACGGGGCGCAATGAAACTACTGTCATTTAACATCAGTAGTAATTTAAGTTCACTTTGTATAGGAAGAATTGTTGATTCCACATTTACAACTTCGTTTTGCAAACTGAATAATAAAGCCTTTAGGCGCATGTTATCTTTAAGCGCAATATTTCCCGCTTTCAATTCAGCATTCATACCCGTAATTAATTGTTGCAATTCGTCAATTTCAGCTGTAAATATTTTTTTAATTTTAAGCTGGTGACTGATTTCAATTAGATCAGATCGCAGGGTATAGTGGAGATCGCGGATCACTTCTCTGAACTGTTCTCTTGCCAAAACGGTGTTATCTGTTGCTATCTGCGCAAGCTTATTCCTTTTGCCGGCTGTTCTTAAAAGTTCCGTTACCTGCACGTAATACTGCCCGCGGGTAGAATTGTGCGCGAAAAATTTGCCGTCTTTTCCACTTCCGTCGTAAATATTCTGGTCTGTAGTAACAAGCGGATTATCCCAGGACCGGGCTTGTTTAATAAGCGCTGCATTTGCATCCACATTATATTGGGCTGCAAGGAGCTGAAGGTTCTTTTGAAGAAATATCTTTTCGGCTTCAGGTAAAGAAATAAATAACGTGTCGGTGGCTTGTTGTGCTTGTATTTGGAAGGTTAAGAAGAGCGCTACCACCAGCGTAAACCCTGTTTTCTTTTGCATCTTGTTCATTTCGTGCGGAAAAAAATAATAATGCAAATGTGAACACAAGTTTGGTTAAGCGGTGATTAAGGTAGGTTAAAGAGCGGTTAAGCGCTGTGTAGCAACATTCATGGTTTTTATGTTATTGTTTTTGTAACGGAACTGTAAAACGAAACCCGATACCATGTATTGTTTCAAGGATTACGGAAGCGTCAGCACTAAGGTATTTCCTGATCTTAGTCATAAACACATCCATACTTCTCCCAAGAAAAAAATCATCTTTACCCCATACATTAATCAGCACTTCGTCGCGCTTCACTACTTTGTTTTTATGAATGCATAAAAATTTGAGCAGGTCTGCTTCCTTTTGCGTAATCCTGAAATTATCAGTTGCTGTCTGGATCTTTAGTTCTGCAGGCATAAATAAGATCGACCCAAGCGTAAATTTTTCTGAGCTGTCGGCGGCAAGTTTTTTCGTGCGACGTAAAAAGACTTCTATCTTTTTTAAAAGCTCGGGCATGCTAAAGGGTTTGCTCAGATAATCGTCGGCGCCACTATCGTAACCCTTTAATTTATCTTCCTCCTGGCTTTTTGTACTTAAAAATAATATTGGAATAACGTCACTCTGTTGACGTATTTTTTTTGCAACGGCATATCCGTCTTTTTTGGGCATCATGATGTCGAGCAGGCAAAGATCAAATTTGAGCTTATCAAAAGCATCAATCGCCGTTTGGCCATCAGAACAATGAAGAATTCGGTAGCCTTCATCTTCCAATGTATCCTTTACCATGATTGCGAGACTTTCATCGTCTTCCGCAAATAATATATAACCTTTATCCAACATAATCATTGTTTTAAGTTTTTGGGAACCGCAAAGTGAATGCGGTTCCTATTTCCGGTATACTATTTATTGAAATGGAACCTTTATGTGCATCAAGAACCTTCTTCACAAAATATAAGCCTAACCCCAAACCTTTCACTGCATGAAGATCGCCGGTAGGAACCCTGTAAAATTTTTTGAAAAGGTTTTTTTGAAACTGCTTTTCTATCCCAATACCGTTATCTTTCACTGTAACGGAAAATTCGTTTCCCACGGCGACCGTCTGGATAATGAGAGCTGGCTCCTTTGAATATTTAATTCCATTTGAAACGATATTCAGAATGGCAACAAAGATATTATTTGGATCCCCGAGGATTCCTTCGTTCAAAGGCTCGAGGTGAAGCTCGATGCTGGCATTGGATTCTTCGATCATTCCCTCTAACTGTGATACGACTTTACGAACCACATCGTTGATAACTACCTTTTCCTTTATAACTGCAATTCCAACGGATTCAGTTTTCAATACCTTCATCAGGTTTTCGATATGCTGCTTCAAATAGGTTGTTTGCCCCTGCATCAACCTTGTATATTTAGCGAGTTTTTCCGGATTTTCCGTAGTGCCTGGTTTAGAAATCATATCAAGCCCAAGGCTTAATGTTGTAAGCGGCGTTTGAAATTCATGCGTTACATTTCGTATAAAATCATTCTGTACCTCATTAAGGGATTTTTGTTGGTAGAGGAAAAACAGACTTGTCGCAAAGGCTACCAGCAGTAACACAAGGATCATGCAGGATATGATCCACCAGCTCATCTGGTTTAATATATATTTATCGCGGTGGGGGAAATACAGGTATAAATATGAATAATTCTGGTATACAACAGGCAGGTCATTACCTGTATTGGTAGGGTAGTGCGAGGCGGCCGTCGGAAGGTATACCTGGTACTCGAATTTATGGAGGCGGCTGTCGTATCTGCCGATTTTACAATCTGTAAATACATCCGACTGCTGTAACTCCGAAGCTATAGAATCTATAAGCTCCTGTTTATTGATGCTCGTATCAAACCGAAGTAAAAAAGAATTTTTATCCGGAAATTCTATCGCTGTTCTTAAGTTATGGTAATCGTAAATATTAAAATCTTCGTACAGCCCACGTATAGATTTTACTACGTTCACTGTAAAATCCTTTTGCTCGCGCTTGTATTGCCTGTTCAGCCAAACAAGCTGGGTTGCCACAATAAGGCTAATAACCAACGCTGCAGTAAGCAAAATCCATTTAAGCGTGTTTGAACGCATGCCTGTTAAATTAGTATGATCAAAGGTGCAGCTAATTGCGCGTGGAGCAATCGGCAGGGGGGTTAAGTACTGGTTAATTGAAATAATTCCGGGCTTCTATTTCGTTAATGCACGGTTAATGCTTGCTTCCTTAAAAATAGTAGAATAACTTTGTTCTATGCTTCATCATAAAAATATTAAAATGAAAAGAATAATTTTTTCCATTGCGCTATGTCTTGGTTTTGCCTCCATTGCATTTGCCCAAACCGCAAAACCTGCAACAGCAAAAACCACTGTTGTAGCCACCGCGCCGAAAATGACGACCAAAACTACGGTTTCGAAACCGGCAGTTACCACTACCACAAGTTCTAAAATGACAAAACCTGTGGTTACTACAACTACTACAGCCAAGCCCGTTGCAAAAACAACCGTTGTTGCTAAGCCTGTGATGGCAAAAACAACTACTAACACCACTGTAGTAGCTACTGCACCAACAGCCAGCAAGATAGTAATGAAGAAAGATGGTACACCAGACAAACGTTATAAAGCTGCCGCAGCTCCTCTAAAAAAAGACGGTACGCCTGATATGCGCTACAAAAAAAACAAAAAGTCTTAGAATTGGGAAATTAGAATAAAGGGTAAACGCCGCAAGTAGTTTTGCGGCGTTTTTATTTTTACCACACTACGAGCATACGACAACTTGGTAAAAAGATTTAGAAACGAAAGGCCGCATTCAAGTTCGTTTGCTGAGTGCTCAATAATGTCGAAAATTCCATCCCGAAGAAAACTTCACCTTACGACTTGGTGTCTAAAATCATGAGCCTGACGCCCGGGCGAATTTGCACGTCTTTTGGTGCATCATCTTTGTTGTTAAAAAAAATAACCGAAGCGCAGATTTTTTCAATAAATTGCTGTTGCTTTAAACGCTCGATTGTTTATTTTTTAACGCTGTATATGATGAAAACTATTGACATCCTTGTGTTTCTCGTGTATTTTATTATTGTAGCCAGCTATGGCATCTGGATTTACCGACGTAAAAAAAATATCAAGGAAACGTCAACCGATTTCTTCCTCGCTGAAGGTTCGCTTACCTGGTGGGCCATCGGGGCATCCCTTATAGCTTCCAATATTTCTGCCGAACAATTTATAGGTATGAGTGGAAGTGGCTTTAAGCTGGGCCTGGCCATTTCTGCATACGAATGGCTGGCTGCAGCATCGCTGGTGATTGTAGCTGTTTTCTTTATGCCAATTTACCTCAAGAATCGCATCTTCACAATGCCGCAATTCCTCAAAACAAGGTATAACGAAACCGTAGCACTTATCATGGCCATCTTCTGGCTGTTCCTGTACATAACAGTTAACCTTACCTCCATTTTATATCTCGGAAGTCTGGCCATCAGTAACCTCACGGGCGGCGACTTTCACCTGGTGATGATTGCTCTTGCCGCATTTGCCCTTATCATCACCCTTGGTGGTATGAAGGTGATCGGGTACACAGATGTTATACAGGTAGTAGTACTTGTTGTCGGCGGACTGGTAACAAGCTATATTGCTCTTCGACTGGTTTCTGGTAAATTTGGGTACGGAAATAATATTATTGCGGGCCTTAATACCTTACTCGAAAAAGCTCCGGAACATTTCAAAATGATCTTCGATAAACCCGGCGTAGGTGCAACCAAGGCGCAGGTTGCAAACTATGTCGATCTTCCCGGCGTTTTGATGCTTATGGGTGGTATGTGGGTAGCAAATTTAAATTACTGGGGCTGTAACCAATATATCACCCAGCGCGCCTTAGGAGCGGATCTGAAAACGGCCCGTAAGGGAATATTATTTGCAGCTTTCTTAAAACTGATGATGCCCCTCATAGTTGTGCTGCCGGGCATTGCTGCTTATGTATTATACAAAAATGGGGGTCTCCAAACAGAGATGCTTACTAATGGTGAGTTTAGGAATGATAACGCCTATTCGGCTATTCTGGGCTTTTTGCCAACAGGTTTAAAGGGCTTGTCGATGGCTGCCCTCACGGCCGCTATCGTTGCTTCGCTTGCCGGAAAAGCAAATAGTATATCAACGATTTATACCCTCGATATCTATAAAAAGTATGTGAATAAAAATGCCGCAGATAACAGGCTTGTTTGGATGGGAAGAGTAACTGTAATAGTAGCCCTCATTCTCGCCATCATCGTTAACTGGAAAGATTCGCTTGGCATTGCCGGGGAGGGGGGCTTTGTATTCATTCAAAAATATACAGGCTATATCTCCCCCGCGATATTCGCGGTATTTCTTCTCGGATTTTTCTGGAAACGTACCACTGCCAAAGCCGCGATCGCGGGTATCATTGGCGGGGTAATCCTAATGGTATTGTTTGATAAAATCTTACCAGGTTACTATCACGAAACGGCTTTGTACAGTGCATTCCAAACTGCTGATGGAGTGTATGAAATTCCATTCCTGGTTAGTATGGGCTGGGTATTTTTCTTCACATTGTTACTGATGGTTATTATTAGTCTTGTTGATAAAACAGGCGGCAAGGATATCAATGCATTGGTAGTTGAACGGTCGATGTTTAAAGTCTCGCCGGCAATTCTGGCGATGATTGTGGTTATTATTGGAATTATACTGGCACTCTATGTCCGCTTCTGGTAAAAGATATTTTGGCTGTGATGGGTTCAGAAAATCAGAGTAATGCCTGTGTTCATTTACTTCAACATTTGCACCCTGCAATTGAAAGAATGGAAGTCAGGTAAAAGCAGGGGGACTCTGGTAAATAAAGTTTTATAAACAGGGTTCAGGGAAACGAGAAAATGATATATTTTTTTCAATGCTACCTCCCCGTTAGCCTAAGATCCGCAGGAGCTCAATGCGTCCCTAATTCTTTTAACCAAAATGCGTAGCCGACACGTGCCGAAGCTGTAACTGAATGTCTGCATCGCGTCAATTTTGCCACTGGCATTCACACCTGGCGGGATGCAATGCTACATAGTCTCTTTACTCTTGGGCCGGCTATTCCCGTAGATATTAGCCTTCGATCGTCTTCCCAAAAACTTGCGAAAAACAATATTACTCTCCGGATTAATATACTATTTCCTCCTCAGAAATAACTACAGATAACGTGAATCATCCTGAACTGATGCGCTGTTGGGTTATCTCTGATTCGTATTCCTAGACTTCAGCATCCTGTTTCTTCTCGGAACCCCTCATTAACCAAAAAAAATTTCCGCCTCAAACTTCAGGCTTCTTTTCCCCGTAAATAGTTAAAACACGTTATGAAACAACAAATGAATAAATTATTATTATGGGCTATGTTAACTCTTTGCTCCATAGCCACCTTCGCGCAGACCACCTCAAAAGTAATCGTATACCGCAAAGGAAGTATATATGGTGGTCTGGCAAAATACAAAGTGATAGTTGATGGTAAAGAAATGAATGTACTAAAGGGTAATACTACTTATGCTTATGACTTAGCTCCGGGAGCTCACACTATTTCTCCGAAGCAATCGAGACGTGCGATTACGCTTAATACTGAAGCTGGTAAAACATATGTTGTGAAGTATCGCACTATGCTTGGATTGTTCGGTGCCCGTCCAAGATTAAAAGTTCTAACACTTGACGAAGCAAAAGAAGATGCGAAGGTTATCCGCAATAAATATAAATAAGGAATTTAATTTTTAAGAGTGCTGCGTAGATGCTGGAGTTGCTTTATAGCAACGAGAGTGTCTGCGCCTTTTTAATTATTTTAATCACCCAAATATACATATCCGCAATTGCATAGGCATTTGAAGTAGCGGGCGAGGTACTAGTTTCCTTCCATTGCGTCGATACATGTTGGCATTCAGTAGGTAGCTACTCTATGTGATAACGAGGATCCGTTAATTCAATTCCCTCTCATTTATCCTCCTTGTAAATTTGAAGGTTCAATTTCTTTTTTAGATAAAACTGCTACGGTTTTAAGTAAGTGATGCATTTCAAAAGGCTTCTCCATGAATTGATCAGCACCGGCGTTGAGCGCCGACTCACGAATATCATGACTCGCAGAGATCATTAAAACAGGTATGTGACTGGTAGAGAGGTTGGTTTTAATATCCCTGCA
>JANXYS010000274.1 GCA_025355935.1 Chitinophagales bacterium
ATGATATAACTCTTTACTATGCACTATAAGCCTTGACGGATCATCTTTTATTGCTAAAGTGTCTGACTGCACGACTCCATGCATCTCTTGCGGAGATGTTTGTATCGTTGGGGGATCTTTCTTCATTTGCGTTATCCATAAATCTGCATCTGCATTTCTAATAAAACTTCCAAATATTGGCCTGTAGAATAAAACACCTAACAGCATGCCTGTCATCATTATCCATTTTCGTCCAATCTTATCGCTTAAAGCTCCAAACACAAGGAAGAATGGAGTTGCCAGAGCAATTGCCCACAGCACAATCTCTCGATTTTGTGAGAATTCAATTTTTACTGCGTTTTCCAGAAAGCTTTGTGCATAAAATTGCCCTGTATACCAGATCACACCTTGTCCCATTACCGCACCAAATAAGGCAAGCAACACCATTTTCAAGTTTTTCTTATTACCAAAACTCTCTTTTAAAGGGTTTAAGGAAGTTTTTCCCTCAGTTTTAAGTTTGGCAAAAATGGGCGATTCGCTCATTCTCATTCTTATGTAAATAGATACCAGCACGAGGATAATGCTTAACCAGAATGGATATCGCCAACCGCCCCATTCTGCGTTAAAATCTTCGTTACTCATGCTTTTTTTAGTCAATAATATTACGCCTAACGACACAAAAAGCCCAAGGGTAGCAGTAGTTTGTATCCAGCTGGTATAATATCCACGCCGTTTAAGTGGGGAGTGTTCGGCTACATAAGTTGCCGCGCCTCCATATTCGCCGCCCAGTGCGAGACCCTGGACCAGGCGCAACATCAAAACTAAAATGGGGGCCAATACCCCAATAGAACGATAACCAGGCACGAGTCCTATTAGGAATGTTGATCCACCCATTAACACCAGCGTCAGTAGAAAGGTGTATTTTCTTCCAACCATGTCGCCAATTCTTCCAAATACCAACGCACCAAAAGGGCGTACAATAAATCCTGCCGCAAAAATGGCAAGTGTGGAGAGAAGTGCAGCAGTGCCTAATCCTGCAGGAAAAAATTGTTGTGAAATTACAGTTGCAAGACTACCAAAAATGTAGAAATCGTACCATTCAATCAAGGTTCCGAGAGAAGAAGAAAAGATAATCTTACGAATATTGTTTTTTTCTGTAAAACTCATGCAGTTTCATTTAAATAGCTAAGAAATCATAAAAATTAGCAAGCCCGATTGAATTAATTAAATGCTTGCAATTTTGACTTAAACTGTCATCTTTTAGATAAAAATTACCCAATTTAGGGTATTGTTTTGCAAAATATTTATGCCTCTCTTTGTATCGAGCAAAAACATTTCAATTCATTACGCCGCCCGTTTAACGTACGCCGGTTTCCCCGGCACCTAGAAAACAACTTATTTATTCTCATGCTTGAACACATCCCGTTCCGATTCTTCGGAGTGGGTTTTTTTTTCTAAATAAGAAAAGACTAAAAAATTTGACAAAATATTACTAAAGAAATTAGCTTTCCTTAAATAAATGGTTTACATTTGTTTCCACGATAAATTTACACGCAAATTCAGATACATCACTTAAAAAAAACAAACAATGAGTAACGTAGAAAAGTCAGAAAAGTCAGAAAAATTTAAGGCGCTGAAATTAACGATGGATAAAATCGATAAGGATTTCGGCAAAGGATCGGTAATGATGATGAGTGATAAGGGGGTTACAGAAATTGAAGTTATCTCAACAGGATCAATTGGGTTGGATGTTGCACTGGGCATCGGAGGTCTGCCTAGAGGAAGGGTAATAGAAATATATGGTCCGGAATCTTCTGGTAAAACAACACTTGCAATTCACGTTATAGCGGAGGCACAAAAAAAGGGTGGAATGTGTGCTTTTATTGACGCGGAACATGCCTTTGATAGCACTTACGCACAAAAGTTAGGAGTAGATATTGATAATTTATTAATTTCTCAACCAGACTACGGTGAACAAGCCCTTGAAATTGCCGATAGATTAATTCTTTCAGGCGCATTGGACGTGGTGGTGATCGATTCGGTAGCCGCTCTTGTACCAAAAGGAGAGCTGGAGGGTGAAATGGGCGATAGCAAAATGGGACTTCAGGCAAGGCTAATGAGTCAGGCTTTAAGGAAGCTGACAGCTACAATATCCAAAACCAACAGCTGCTGTATTTTTATTAACCAGTTAAGAGAGAAAATTGGTGTAATGTTCGGTAATCCCGAAACAACTACAGGCGGGAATGCTTTAAAGTTTTATGCATCCGTTCGTTTAGATATCCGACGCCAGGCTCAGATAAAAGATGGCGATGAAGTAGTGGGAAATCATATCAAAGTAAAAGTGGTGAAAAATAAAGTGGCTCCTCCTTTTCGTCAGGCTGAATTTGATATCATCTATGGGGAAGGTATTTCTAAAGCTGGAGAAATTATCGACATGGGCGTTGAGTTGGGTATTGTACAAAAAAGTGGTAGCTGGTTCAGTTATAATGGAGATAAACTTGGCCAGGGGCGCGAAGCAGTTAAGCAATTGATGGTGGATAATCCTGAAATGGCTTCAGAAATTGAGGGAAAAATTAGAGAAAAAATAAAAGAGAACCAGGCGTAGTCTGCTTCATATACATATGTTAAGTAGAGTTAGTAAGTATTCTAACCGTCCTTGTCTAAGGACGGTTTTTTAATGTTTCTTACCGAACTTTATGCGGTAGAACAGTTACAGATGTAACCAATGAAAGATCAATCAAAATATCAGTGAAGCAAAATACCGCCGCACATCTCTCCCTTTTAGGCACCAATATACTCTTTGCTGTAAATTTTACTGCCATCAAGCAATTGGTAAATACCGGGCTGATGGAGCCATTCGCATTGAACCTAATTCGGATTACCGTTACAGCTTCATTATTGTGGATATTGTTTTGGCTTAATCGACGCAAGCCTCGGATTGACCGCAAAGATTATGGAAGATTCTTTTTGTGTTCGCTAACAGGTATTGCCATCAATCAATTGTTTTTTGTCAAGGGACTGTCACTTACCTATTCCATTCATGCTTCTTTACTAATGCTAACCACACCAATACTTATTACGGTTATTGCGGCATGGATTTTAAAAGAACGGTTGACCTTATTTAAATTAGTCGGGCTGTTACTTGGCATTACTGGCGCAGTAGTTTTGATAACCGCAAGACAGAATTCCGGCACCGGAAATAATGTGGTTGTCGGTGATATGTTAATTATTGTAAACGCAATTTCCTATACAATTTATTTCATCCTTGTTAAGCCACTTATGAAGAAATACGATCCTATAACAGTGTTGCGCGTAATATTCAGCGTGGGATTTATTTTGGTAGTCCCTTTCTGCTGGGCAGAATTTGTGCAGATACACTGGGCAATGTTTGGTTTACGGGAATACATTATTTTGGCTTCCGTGGTGTTGGGCGGAACGTTCTTCGCTTACCTTTTAAACATTTACGGCATAAAGGTACTTGGTGCATCTATTGCTGGTGCCTATATTTATTCCCAGGTGGTTTTTACCGCTGTTATAGCGATGATATTTTTAAAGGAAGATCTTTCTCTTTATAAGATCATTGCCGGATTGCTCATTGCCAGCGGAGTCTATTTGTCAAACCAAACTTATAGCAATGATAAGCAGCTATCGCGCACAAAGTGATCTAGATTATAGGTCTGCAGCCTTGCTCTTTAGGGAATATGCAAGGTGGCTCGATATAGATCTTTCATTTCAGCAATTTGATGAGGAACTTAATCGGTTAAAAGTTATGTATGGCGAACCAGGCGGGGCGATCTTCTTGATTACGAAAGGCGAATTATTATGTGGTTGCGTTGCAATCCGGCGATTAACAGATGTAACCGCGGAGTTAAAGAGAATGTATATTATACCCCAATGCCGAAAGCAGGGCATGGCCGAATCCTTACTAGCTGAGGCTATCGCATTTGCATCTCAAAAGAATTATCAATTTATCAATCTTGATACGTTAGACAATATGCTACCGGCGATAACCCTTTATAAAAAATTTGGATTTTGCGAAATTGGGGCTTATTATTTTAACCCCCATCTGAACACCCTCTACTTTCAAAAGGTACTGTAAGCTTTACGATAATTTTGGATAATCAAAAAATAACAACTTTTTGCGCGCCATTGCAAATTCACTCCATGAGTCTATCTCGGACTGAATGCCAACTACGGCACAGGTAGGCATATTATCGATGAATACATCTTTACATAGCTGATTTACAAAATCAGTGATTCCTGGATTATGAGAGAAAATAGCTACAGCGTCTGACGTGGTTTGCATTTCTTGTATTACTTCAAAAAAAATAGACGCGGGTGCATGGTATAATTTGTCAATATAGATAATATCATCTGAATTATATGATAACTCATCGCAAAATGCCCTGCAGGTCATGCTCGCACGTTTTGCAGGACTGCTCACAAAACTCCCGATATTTACACGATGCTTAATTAATCTTCTGGCCATTTCGGGTGCATCCGATTTACCGCGTGCGCTTAAAGACCGGTCAAAGTCCAACTCTCCTGGATTTGCCCAACTACTTTTCGCATGTCGCACTATGATCAATGTTTTCATCATGTATTGATTGCTCAGGTGTGAGCATTAATTATCGTGCCAATCAAAGTTTTAGACTTCCAGAATCAATGATCTTCGAACCTATAATTTTTGATGGTATCTTTACATATTAATTTCTATGCATGGCTTCAAATGATCCTCTTCATGGTAAAACGCTCGAAGTAATATTGAACCACCTTGTTGATCGTTTTGGATGGGCGGAACTTGGGAACCTGATCAGGATAAACTGTTTTAATAAGGATCCGGGTATTAAATCAAGCCTTACTTTTCTACGGAAGACAGCTTGGGCCCGGAAGAAGGTGGAAGAGCTGTACATTAGCATTCTTTAAAAATCTGTTATGCCACCTGATGAATTAGTGATACAACAAACTAAAAGGTGGATTCTCGATGTTGTAGTAGCCTGTAATTTCTGTCCTTTTGCTGCACGAGAGGTGCGAAATGAGACGGTAAAATACCAGGTTTTACTAAGCGCAGATAAAAAGCAGGTGCTTGAGACCCTTTGTCTTTTGTTTGACGAGTTAGCGGAAGATCATACCATCGCTACGGCGCTGCTGATATTGCCATCCGGGTTCAACTCGTTTTCTGTTTATCTGCAACTTTTTGAAATAGCTGAATCATTGCTGGAAAAAGAAGGTCATGAAGGAGTTTTTCAACTGGCGAGTTTTCACCCGGCTTACATGTTTGCTGGGTCTACGAATGAAGACCCCTCAAATTATACTAATCGATCACCCTACCCAATGCTTCACATTCTCCGGGAAGAAAGTGTAAGTGAGGCAGTAGATTCCTACAAATCGGTGGAAAAAATCTCCGAAAAAAACATCGCATTTACGGAGCATAAGGGTCTTGCTTTTATGCAGGCTTTGCGGATGAGTTGCATGCAAAAAATCTAAGTTATCTGCGCTGCTCGGTATCGAGTTTATGATGATATCCGCGGAGTAACCAATATCCTAAGAGCGATTGTATAATTGTGGCACGGTAGTAGGATCACGTAAGAGCAATGTTAGTAATACTTTCATGAATTCTGATGGCACTCGCAACCCGATCTCCATTTTGGTTTGTAGATCGAACATAAATTTTCATCTGAATCAGTGAATAGCTTTAAAGAAAGGATATCTCAATAAAAAGGCTACAGCATATGAATGGAACCTCCTTCGTCGATATAAAGACTTAAGTTGTTTTCAGCATTAAGTAAAACAGAATTTTGATTTCCATCATTTTGAATTTTAGCTTGGTTTAAGAGGCTGTGTGATTGTTCAACGGTAAAGCTGAGCTCATTTTCATTGACTATATTTGTTTCAAAAGTTTTTTAGATTGATGGCTATTTTTGATAATATACTCCCAAAATCAGTATTAAATGCTTTAAACCTCCCGGTTAGTAATGCCCGGAAACAGCAGATCAACGTACTAAAAAAATTACTTCGAAAAGCAAGGTTCACTCAATTCGGGCAACTTTATAAATTTGACGAAATATTGTTGAGTCGTCATCCGGGGAAAAAATTCCAGAAGCTAGTTCCCACTTATAATTATAGCAAAATTTATAATGAATGGTGGTATAAAACCATGGAAGGAATTCCTGATGTTTGCTGGCCCGGGGTGATAAAATATTTTGCCCTAAGCAGTGGTACCAGTGAAGCGTCCAGTAAATATATTCCAATTACTAAGGACCTGATTCGAAGCAACACTATTACAAGTTTTAAACAGTTGATGAGCCTCACGAAATACGAAAATGTTCCAAAGAGTGCATTAGGAAAAGGTTGGCTTATGTTAGGAGGAAGTACCCAATTAAAGAAAGGGCCAACATATTATGCCGGTGATCTGAGTGGAATACAACAGAAGAACATCCCTTTTTGGTTCCTTGGTCTTGGATTATACAAGCCAGGTAAGAAGATCGCCCGGCAACAAGATTGGTCGAAGAAATTGGAAGAGGTAGTTGAGAATGCGCCTAACTGGGATATCGGCTTTATTGTCGGGGTTCCCGCCTGGTTGCAACTTTGTCTTGAACAAGTTATAGAAAGATATAAGCTCAATAATATACATGAAATATGGCCTAATCTCGCTTTTTATGTGCATGGCGGAGTTGCAATGGAACCTTACAAAAAGGGCTTTGATAAATTGTTGGGTAAGCCGCTTACATATATAGAAACCTATCTCGCCAGTGAAGGTTTCCTTGCATACCAGAGCCGTCAGGAAACACGCGGGATGCAGCTTTCACTTAACAATAATATCTTTTTCGAATTTGTACCTTTTGATGAAAGTAATTTTGACAGCGAAGGCAACATGAATGAGGATCCCGAAGTATTTATGATTCATGAAGTGGAAGAAAACAGGGATTACGCTATCCTGATTAGTACGAATGCCGGTGCGTGGAGGTATGCAATCGGCGATACAATAAGATTTACTGATAAGGAGCGAAATGAAATTATAATTACAGGCAGAACAAAACACTTCCTTAGTCTTGTAGGCGAACACCTAAGCGTGGACAACATGAATTGTGCAATTGACTTAGCTTCCGGGGAATTAAACATTTCAATACCGGAATTTACTGTAGCCGGGGTTCCTCACGGTAGCTTCTTTGCTCATGAGTGGTATGTTGCTACGGATGACAAAGTCGATGCTAAACTTCTCGCAAATGTTATTGACGAGAAAATTAAAAGCCTTAATGACGATTACGAGGTAGAACGTAATCACGCTTTGAAAGCTGTAACTGTAAATGTACTACCTGAATCGATGTTCATGGATTTCATGCATTCAAAAGGTAAAGTAGGCGGTCAGCACAAATTTCCAAGGGTGCTAAAAGGAAAAATGCTGGACGAGTGGAAAGTCTTCTTAGCTCAACATGCTTAGAAGCAAAAATGATACTAAATAATAGTGAATGACGGAAGCCATCCTTTCTGGTTTATTGCTCGGTCTGGCCTTGGTATTCTCAGTTGGCCCGGTCATCTTTACTATAATTAAGCTTAGAATAAATTACGGCTTATCGGGCGCATTTTACTTTATTTCAGGAGTTTGGTTAAGTGACATATTATGGGTCATAACAGCAAATCTTTTTGGAGGCCTGCTGGGGGACCTTATTGTGTATAAAAAATTAATTGGGACCGCGGGTGGTTTATTTCTTTCTGGAATTGGAATTTATTACTTATTCTTTAAAAGATATCATAGCAAGGCCGAACTCGATGAAGGAATTACCATCACGAACTCAACCCATGCAAAATTATTTTTAACTGGTTTTCTCATCAATACTTTAAATCCCGGGGTAATTGCTCTGTGGCTTGCAGCTGCCACTAAGTCGTTGGACAATACTTTCGAAGAAAGGATTGTAACCTTCTCTATATGCCTCGCAGCAAATATTGGTGCAGATTTTTTTAAAATAAACCTTGCAGGCAAACTCAGCAAAAAACTTACTGATAAAAATATTAAGATTATAAATAAGATATCAGGTTTACTTTTCCTGATATTCGGGTTAGCGCTTCTGGGCGGGGTAGTGTTTTCAATTCTTCACCATAAATAGAAGTTATGATACGCCTCATTCTATCGGTCTTTTTATTTTGCTACATAAATTTAGTATCCGCGCAGTCATCAGATTTTATTATCCTAAAGAAAAATAACAAAAGTATAAGGACATTTTTTGCGGGAAGCAATATCAGTTTCATTACTACAAGAGGCGCCTTCCGTGATGGCAAAATTATCATGATTAAAAACGACAGTATTTTTATACAGGAATTTCTTGTTCAAAAAATCCCGACTACTATCGGAACATACATTCTTGATACCGCCGGAAGTTTTCGGTATGCATACAATTATAATGAGATCAAAATGTTTGCGGCATCAGGGCAAAAAAAGTTTAACGTTGCTGGGAGCGGTGCTGCGCTGCTAGGAGGAGGTATCCTTCTTACCCTCTCCAGTGGCGTGGTCTATCTTGCAGACCGTAAAAAATTTAGCCCGGCTTTGATGGCAAGTTCTGCAGCACTGGCAGTTGCAGGATATTTTATGAGCGGAACAGGCACAAAGGGAATTGTAGTCGGAAAAAAACATTACCATCTCCAGTATATGTCAGTTTCACATTAGCTTACTCCAGCGCGCACACTAACCGATTTGATGTTATACATTTGACGGATACGAATATCTCCCACCCGGCTAATCTTGGTTAGAGGAAATCTTCGTTTCTTTATCAGACAGAAGACATTTATGAGTTTAAATTACCGAAGCAGATGGAACCTTATTAAGAAAATCTTCTTCATCATCTTCCTCATCCATACGGGATGGTTTCTTGTGTTTTTATTTCAAAAGTTTAATGAGGTTGATTTTGTCGTTTCCAATCTTAGATCAAAAGTTTTACTAGTTTGTACGTTGTTAACGTTGATTTTCCTGTGTTATTATTTTTGGTTAAGAAAGCTCCCTGTAGTTAATAAGATAGGCGTTGCTGTAAAAGAGACCTTCTTCATCTGTTATATTTCCTCCTTTCTATACCTGTTGGCGGGCATTGTTATCAATCCACCTCTCACAATCACACAATTGGCAAATTTGCTAGGTGGAAACAAGCTTAAAAGGAATTATATTTCTATCAATGAAATGGGACCAAATATAAAGCTGGCAGTTATTGCCGCTGAGGATCAACTATTCCCTGATCACGACGGCTTTGATGTGAAAGCTATAAAAAAAGCTTTAAAATTCAACAACCGACACCCGGATAGACAACGTGGCGGGAGCACTATCAGCCAGCAAACGGCAAAGAATGTTTTCTTGTGGCAGGGGGGCGGCTTCTTCAGGAAAGGGCTCGAGGTTTACTTCACTTTTAGCATAGAAAAATTTTGGACAAAAAAAACCATACTCGAGAGGTATCTGAATATAGCAGAAATGGGGCGTGGTATTTTTGGAGTTCAGGCTGCTTCTAAAGCTTACTTCAATAAAAACGCTAAAGATCTTTCCCGTAGTGAAGCGACTATGATCGCAGCATGCTTACGTAATCCAAAAGTTTTTACCGTTAAGCCTTTGAGCAGAAATGTAGCCTACTTATCAAATATAATTTCAAGACAGATGAGCAACCTGGGTGCCGACCCCGATATCGCTGCACTTCTTCGGTAATATTATTAAACTGCTGCAATTATTCGGGTCACTGATTCAACCGCGGAAGCTACACGCTCATTCCCGGCTCCCCTGACGATTGCCCAGGGAATATGTTGATTGACAAGTAAATCTTTATAATGATTAAAAAGCCTTTCGCGGGTACTTAAATCCGGATACTCCCTAAGTTCATCCTTTATCCATGGCAAATCTGTATTGCACAACAGGTATCCATCATACTTACGTTCTGCTATCGCAGATAAAATACGGTTGTCGCAGCGATCAAATACGTATTCGCTCCATACCTTAATGACGTAGAGATCTGTGTCTATAAACAGTGCTGGCGGGGTCTGCTGCAAAGCTTCAATAGAACGAATGCCTTCTTCCTCATTATTTATCTGTCCGACCGCAATTTTATAAAGATCGTCGAACGCATATGCAGTGCCATTTTCTAATAAAAATTCGCGGGCATACTCCTTCACCCAAAGACTTTGAAAATGATTGGCAAGATCTATGCATAATGTGCTCTTTCCCGTACTCTCAGGGCCGATCACAACGATTCTCTTAGGAGACATATTTAACTGATTTTTCCCGGTTCACCCATTCCAATAAACCTGCAATAGCCATGATTAATAAAACGAAATAATATACACTTGTAAAGACATAGTGTTTCACGAAGTAGAGAGGAATAGAGGCAATATTGGTAGCGATCCACCAATACCAGCTTTCGACCTTTTTCTTTGTCATCAGCCACATACCCGTAAAAGCTGTCGCGCTGGCAAAGGCATCAGCCCAGGGGATAACTGTGCCGAAAAACTTTTTAAAATAGGTAAGTGTAATAAAAATCACAACGTAAAAAGTCATGAAAAATAATATGTGTGTGATCCATTCTTTTCTTGACGCTTTGGTAATATGCAATATAACTTCATCCTTAACATTCTTTCGTGTCCACATATACCAACCGAGAATGCTCATTACTGTATAATACATATTTACGCTAGCCTCACCAAATAAGTTCCCTGAAACGCTGATGTAAATGTATATAATGGTGTTTAGCAGACCGGTAGGGTAAACTAATACATTTTCTTTTCGACTATACCAAACACTGATGATGCCTGAAAATACAGCAAGGTATTCATACCACTTTGTTAGCACCAAGTCATGTAAAAAGGAGTGGTATATATCAGGCAGGCTCAAGTTTTTTTTTGCGAAAATACCGGAATGTTTTTAATTGAAAAGTATCAAAAAAAAACCTGTTTCAACTATTACAGGTAGAACACGTACATTGATTTATAATTTAACCAATGAAAGTGTTCAAAAAAATAAGCTTTGTTTTACTTGTATTGTTGTATACCGTTGCGGGGATTAACCATTTTGTGCATCCAAATGGATATTATAGTATTATACCTCCGTATCTTCCGCATCCCCATATAATTAATATCCTTGCGGGAGTTGCAGAATTATTGGCTGCTGTCTTACTCTTGATTCCTCAGACTCGAAAGATCGGCAGTTATTTTATTATTGTCATGTTGATTGCTTTTATTCCGGCGCATGTATATATGATACAAAAAGGAGGCTGCATGGGAGCTGAAATTTGTATTCCTGCCTGGGGAGCCTGGCTGCGTTTATTTCCGCTGCAATTTATTTTGATACTATGGGCATGGTGGCACAGGAAATAAAAAAACCGCACTCAAAATGCGGCTTAATATTGAAAAAAACTTTTTTCTTATTCTGCTTCAGCAACAACTTCTTTCACCTCGGGAATCATTCTTTTCATCATTCCTTCAATTCCAGCTTTCAGTGTTATTGTAGAAGACGGACATCCGCTGCAGCTGCCCTGCATAGCGAGATTTACTGTTCCATTCTCGTAACTTTTAAATTGAATAGCTCCACCATCCATTTCCACGGCAGGCTTAACGTAATTTTCCAGCAGTTCCTTAATACGTTTTACCACATCATCATCATCTGCACTCACCTCGTTGGTACTTTCACTTTTCATAGAGGCAACTTCGTCATCGTTTACTACAGCCTTACCTTCTTCCAGGTACTCTTTTAAAAATTGCTTGATTGTTGGAATTACATCCTGCCAATCATCAGTACCGGCTGTTTTTGTAAGAGTAATAAAGTTACTTGCTATGAACACTGATTTTATAAATGGGAAAGTAAAGAGTTGCTGGGCAAGAGGCGAAGGTTTAGCGCTTAATTCATCCGGAAAGTCTATACTCTTGCCCGGGTATAATAATTTGTTTGCAACAAATTTCATTGTTTCCGGGTTAGGAGTCATTTCTGTATAAATACTGATAACGGGGTTGCCTGTTTTGATCATTTTAATCGAATTTATTAACTACAAAAATAGTTTATGTTGAGTAAATAAATAGCGCAATATGCTCACTTGGAGATATTTTAACCCTTTATTTCTTATCTCGAAACAAACTTCTATGGTAAAGGACAGCCTTATTGAGCCAACTCAGGGATGATAGGGTTATTGTCTAAAAGTCAAATTAATGATAGAGCATAATTGTCTGCAAGCTCATTTGGAGAGATAAAAAATCTTTTTCAACTTTTTTCTTCTAAAATTCGCAGTTTGGCATAATTAAGCATGATCTTTTTTTCTCCGTTATTTTCAAATTGAATTGTTGCAATCGGGTTGTGTGAAGCTCCTTCCATCTTTGTAACTTCTCCAAAACCAAATTTCTGATGTTCTACGCGTTGACCCGCCTGCAGCTGTGTGGTATCGCTGGCAAGAAAATTTTCAGATGGCGTGTGTTCCCTAATCTGTGGTCTCGCTGGCACTGCCAGGTAATCTGGTTTCTTCCTCTCCTGCATATCATTCGACCTGTTTGCAGGCGGGAAGCCTCGGTTCATTCTTTCAAATGCATTGCCTTTTCCCCAACCGGAGGTTGCACTGTTTTTAACGTTACCACCAGCATAACTCCGATCCATGTGAAGTTCAGGGATCTCATCAATAAACCTGCTTGGGTCATTCTGCTGCAATTGGCCAAACCGATAGCGGGCATTGCTGAAACTTAAAAAAAGATGCCGTTTGGCACGGGTGATAGCTACATAAAATAATCTTCGTTCCTCTTCCAGTTCCTCCCGTGTGTTAATGCTCATTGCATTGGGGAAAAGCGTTTCTTCCAAACCTCCCACGAATACAACCGGGAACTCCAGCCCCTTTGCAGCATGTATGGTCATCAGTTTTACGACATCCTGGTTCTCCTTATCTTCGTTATCCGAATCAGTTAGCAAAACGATTTGTTGGAGATAAGAGCCCAGGCTTTTGTCGCCTACTTCACCGTCCTCTTCATTTATGGGGGTTTCGGTAAATTCTTTTATCGAATTAAGGAGTTCCTGAACATTTTCATATCGTGCAAGCCCTTCCGTTGTTTTATCATTAAACAGTTCTTTAACTATCCCCGTACTTTTTCCTACAATGATAGCAAGGTCATAGGCATTCTTTTTTGCGAGTTCGCTCTGGAACATCTTCACACTGGTAACAAAGCCGTCAATTGCCTCGAGAGTGCCGCTGCGAAAGCCGTACATCCCCGCATTCGCGAGGATTTCCCACAGCGTAAGATCGTTTTGATTTGCTAACAAGACTGCCTTATCAAGAGTGGTTTTTCCAATGCCTCTTGCAGGGTAATTGACTACCCGTTTCAGGGCTTCTTCATCGCGGGTATTAACTGTGAGACGTAAATAAGAAATAAAATCTTTAACCTCTTTGCGTTGATAAAAACTCATCCCACCATAAATTCTGTAAGCAATCCCCATTCGCCTGAGCGACTCTTCAAAGCTCCGGCTTTGGGCATTAGTTCTATACAGAATTGCAAAGTCGTTGTTGAAAAAATGATTTCTAAGTTTTTGCTCCTTAATAGTATCAGCCACCATTTTTCCTTCATCATTATCCGTCATCGTACGGACAAGCTTTATCTTTTCGCCTTCATCGTTCTCGGTAAATAATTTTTTTTCAATTTGATTTTTATTATTGCTGATTATGTGGTTGGCGACATGCAGGATGTTTTTTGTGCTTCTGTAATTCTGTTCGAGCTTAACCACTTTCACGTCATCATAATCTTTTTGAAATTGCAGGATATTCTCAATTGTAGCTCCACGGAAACTATATATGCTTTGTGCGTCATCACCAACTACACATACATTTTCATGCATTGCGCCTAACAGTTTGATAATTTCATACTGGGCCGGGTTCGTATCCTGGTACTCATCAATTAAAATATACCTGAATTTTCGTTGGTATTTACTTAAGGATTCAGGATGATTTTTAAGAAGAATGTAAAACTTAAACAGGAGATCATCAAAATCCATAGCACCGTTCTTGAAGCACCGCTTGCTATAAGCGTCATAGATTTGGGCAAGCATTGGCCTGTTGGCCCTGGCATCTTCCTGTTGAAGCATGCCGTCATTCGCATATTCTGCGGGGCCAATTAAAGCGTTTTTCGCAGCGGAAATCCTGTTGTAAACAACATTGGGTTTATATTGTTTATCATCAAGACTAAGCTCGTTAATAACAGTTTTAACTACGCTCTTGGCATCGTCAGTATCATAAATGGTAAAATTGTTGGGGTAGCCAATTTTATTAGCTTCAGATCTAAGGATTCTTGCGAAAACACTATGAAAGGTTCCAACATACAGGTTCCTCGCTTCCGAGTTACCTAGAATCTTTTCAATTCGTTCCTTCATTTCAGCAGCCGCTTTATTAGTAAAAGTAAGCGCCAGGATGTTGAACGAATCTACATTATGTTCACTCATAAGATGAGTGATTCTCGTTGTTAAAACTTTTGTTTTGCCACTCCCCGCACCTGCAATAATCATTATCGGGCCATCCTTGTGAAGTACCGCTTCCCGTTGTGGTTCATTCAGCTCATCAAGATATTTCGCCATAAGATGCAAAGGTAATTTTTCTGAAGCGGATATAATGCTAATTTACTGCAATAGGGAAGTATTTTACGGTCATCTACGCCGTGTATTACCTGGCCTGTACCAACACATTACCGGGGATAGAATCGGTAGACAGCAACCCTCAAGTACGTATCCCGTTGAAAGTATGAAAAACAAAATTGACGCAGTGTGTGTATACCTATTTAATTACAAGAATTTCATTTATGTAACCTCTTATTACTGCAAATTTGCGCAATAACAAGAAATATGAATCCAAAACGACAAGCAGCGATCGGTTTTATTTTTATTACCCTGATGATCGATGTCACAGGCTTAGGTCTCATCATTCCCGTCTTGCCAAAATTGATTGAGCAGCTTATACATGGCACAATAAGTCAGGCCGCAACCTATGGAGGTATGCTAACACTAACTTATGCACTAATGCAGTTTATTTTTTCTCCTGTCCTGGGTGGTCTAAGTGACCGGTATGGGCGGCGACCAGTACTTTTGTTTTCATTACTCGGATTTGGCCTGGATTATATTTTCCTGTCATTTGCCCCTACCATTGGTTGGCTATTCGTTGGAAGGGCTGTCGCTGGTATCACCGGCGCAAGTTTTACAACAGCAACAGCTTACATTGCCGATATTAGTAATGATGAGAATAGAGCGCAAAACTTTGGTATGGTAGGCGCTGCATTCGGTGTAGGCTTTGTGATTGGTCCTGTAATCGGCGGCCTTCTTGGTTCTTTCGGGCCCCGCATTCCATTTATGGTGGCTGCAGGATTAAGTTTGATAAATTGTATTTATGGATATTTTGTTCTGCCTGAATCGTTATTAAAAGAACACCGGCGCCATTTTAACCTGAAGCGAGCTAATCCTCTCGGTTCTTTGTTGCAATTAAGAAAATATCCCAAACTAGGAGGATTGGTGAGCGCCTTTTTTTTTATCTACATTGCTTCCCATGCTGTTCAGAGTAACTGGAGTTTTTTCGGAATCGAAAAATTTCACTGGAGCGAAAAATTAATCGGAATTTCACTGGGGGCGGTTGGTTTGCTTGTAGGGGCAGTGCAGGGTGGGCTGATAAGGGTTATTAACCCCTGGCTAGGAAATGAGAAAAGCGTGTATACCGGACTGTTACTATACTCTTTTGGGTTGCTATTATTTGCTTTTGCGTCAGAAACATGGATGATGTTTATATTCCTGGTGCCTTATTGTTTGGGTGGCATTTGCGGCCCGGCCTTACAGTCAATCATTTCAGCAAGTGTTCCGCCAAACGAACAGGGAGAACTGCAGGGAGCTCTCACTAGCCTTATCAGCCTGACATCCATAGTAGGCCCGCCAATGATGACCGGACTATTTGCGTACTTCACTGGACCACGCGCACCATTCCATTTTTCCGGCGCCGCCTTTTTACTGGGCTCAATATTTATGCTCGTTAGCGCTGCAATCGCATACCGCACCTTACACTCTCAAACAACTGGATGATGATGCTTCTGCCATTATGCGTAACGGTTAGTAGCGATTTTACTACAAAAAAAAGATTTTTTAAAAACGTGTATAAATTGTGGATTCACACAATAAAATTTCTTAAAAGACGCTTAATAGAAATCATTGTAATTTACCTGCAATGATGAATAAACCAACCACAAGAAAAACATTACCCCGCTATACTTGTTCAGCTTTTTCGCTGCAGGCTTCGTCGTATTTTTTCTACTGGTTTAACCCAAGCTGATTTCTTTTAACCCATATTAATCACTAAACCCCTTCAATTATCGGTCACACATTTTTTTGTTAGGTACTACAGGACAACAGGAGGCCCCGATATTGGAAAGGGGTCTCTTTTTATGCAACAACGAATGCTGCTAGAAATTGAGATAAAAGGCCGATAAAAATTCCAGTGTAAATTTCTTTTTGGGTATGATCACTCAGTAATAACCGCGAAGTACAGACGCTGCCGGTAAGCAATAATACGATACTTAAGGGCCATGTCATTAACATGCTGTTCGACCCCGTAATAATTATAAACAAACCACAAAGTCCACCCATGCCAATTGCGTGCATACTTACTTTAAAATATATGTTTGCCAAAAGTCCACCACTGGATGCGAGGAAAATTCCGAGTATAAACGAGGAAATGATAGGAGGATATTGATCTTGTTGTTTAAAAACTGTATAAGCCCAAAAGAAGAATATGCCGCAAGCCATGTACGGAATGATGCGGTCTTTTTGTTTACGCAAAAAAAATGACTCAATAAATCCCACAGCCTTCAAGAGGATAACACTAAGCACAGGAAAAAAAACCAGATTTAAAAGAGTAATAAAAAGGACTTGGGCCTTATGACCAGCTGAGAAACCGGAAAAATAAGAAGGGTGTACATAAACAAGGAACCAGATCGCATAAAAAGGAATAAGAATCGGGTGAAAAATGTATGATATAAAAATGGCAGCCCATTTTAGGGGCCAGGCATAATTTATTTCGTCCTTATTTAATTGAGCTTCCATAAAACCGATTAAAGAATTTTCCGAAGCCTCGCAACTGGAATGTTTAATTGCTCGCGATATTTGGCCACTGTTCGGCGTGCAATATTATATCCTTT
>JANXYS010000290.1 GCA_025355935.1 Chitinophagales bacterium
GGGGCTTGTAGTAGCGGCACTGGCCTGTGGACGGATCATCGTATGATAACTAACAAACAATTCTTCAAGGCCTTTATGATAAGGGAAGCGTTTGCTTAATACCGGTATAGCCGCATTAACCTTCACAGTATCAATATCGCGTGTATAACCCATAATAAACATCGCAACTGCAGGATCTTTTGTTTCCTCAAGAGATTTGACCACATATTCTTTAAAGCCGCCATCAATATTGAGAAGGTCTGCTTTCTTCACGGCAATGATACTATCAGTTCCCGGCTTTAATTTCATAGTATCTATTGTTGTGCTGATCCCAAGGTAGGCAGTCCTGCGTTTATCCATCTCCGTTAAAAACGACTTTAAGCCAGCATTTCCTGAACCTGAGAAATTGGGCCCCTGCAGGCTGCGGTCTTTCAAATCTGCTGAGAATGTAATTTGCCTGTCATCGTTCACAAACACAAAACCGTTGTCTTGTTTCTCTAATCTTAAGCGGAAAAAACTCTCTTCCGCAGTGTTTGCTTTAACGGTGAACTTGCCTTGTTTAACTTCGCTTGTGTCCAACACCTGTGGCGGCTGGTTATTGAAAAAAACCTGTTCAAGGTAAATCTTCTGATCTTCTGCATTTTTGAGTGTCCCGGACACTTCAAATGTTGTTGCCTTGTTAGTATTACTATTACAAGCTTGCATAGTGAGGGCTGTTGCCAGTATCAATAATGTTTTTTTCATGTGTGTGTTTTAAACTAGCCCTCAAGTTTGCGGGTTAAAATTTTATTTACCAATTGCATATCGGCGTTGCCTTTGCTTCTTTTTTTTACCTCACCGGCAAATAACCCTATCAATGCTTTTTTACCAAGTTTGTATTCTTTCACCTTTTCGGGCATGGCAGCAATAACTTCATCCACCCATTTCTCGAGCGCAGCTCCGTCGCTCTCTATTAAAATATTCAGGCTGGCCGCCAATTTTTCAAGATTTTCTGTGGGACTGGCAATAAAAGCCTGCATAAGCCGTGTTGATGCAGCATTAAAGTTTACCACGCCGGTTTCGGTATAATTTATTAACGCTGCAACCGCGCTTTCTCGGAGCGGAAAATTGTGTAAGGCCATGTCTCTTTCGCTACAATAGTTTTTTACTGCCGTCATCCAGTTAGCCGCGGCTTTATAATGAGCTGTGTGGTTTACGATATTTAAATAAAGGTCGGCATCCTGTTTATCACTGCTAAGCATGGATGCATCGTATGCAGGCAATTCATACCGCTGCATAAGTAGCTGTTGTAATTCGGCGGGAAGCATCGGCAATCCTTCACGTACAGATTGCTGGTATTCCTTACTTATATAAAATGGGGGCAGATCTGGCTCGGGAAAATAACGATAGTCATCTGCTTCCTCTTTACTTCTCAAGGCAAATGTTACATTGTAATCGGCATCATAGCTCCGGGTTTGCTGCAATATAGTTTCGCCCTTTTCAGTCAGCTCAATAAGCCGCTCTCCTTCAACCTCTATCGCTTTTTTTACATTACGAATGCTGTTAAGATTTTTCACTTCTACTCTGGTACCTAGCGTCGTTGCTCCAGTAAGACGAATCGATACGTTCGCGTCACAACGCATGCTGCCTTCTTCCATGTTGCCGTCGCAAACGCCCAACCATCGTAATAATTTTCTCAATTCGGTTAAATATGCGAAAGCTTCTTCTGCACTGTGCATATCCGGTTCGGTAACAATCTCCAGCAAAGGCATACCCGCGCGGTTTAGATCTATGCTGGTGTAATGTTCATCAAAATCGTGAAGGCTTTTACCCGCATCTTCTTCCATATGGATTCTATTAAGCTTCACTTCCTTTTTACCTGTTATGGTTTCGATAGCCAAATGGCCGCCTAAACAGATTGGAGCGGTATGTTGGCTTACCTGGTAACCCTTCGGCAGATCCGGGTAGAAATAATTTTTGCGGGCAAAATAGTTCTCTTCTGCAATAGTACAATTGAGTGCCAGGCCTAACCTTACTGCGAGCTCGATCACCTTTTCATTCATTACAGGCAGGGTGCCTGGATGAGCAAGGGAGATGGCGCTCACCTGAGTGTTTGGCTCAGCTCCGAATCCCGTTGGGTCGCCGCAGAATAATTTGCTTGCTGTCTGCAGCTGTGCGTGTACCTCGAGACCGATAACCAATTGATATTTTTCATTGCTCATGTGCCCGCAAAAGTACTATGAAATCGCTTAGTATGGCTCCAGAGTGTTGCCATAAAAAGTGTTTATAATAAAAGCAGCAATAATTATTGCTGCTTTTATTATATTAATTACTAAAACTGACCTAAAGATCAGCCGTTTTAAGTTTCTTAGGAATTTTTACAACCAGCGTCATCTCCGTGCCATTACGTTTTATTTTAACAGGGTAGTTACTGTTATCTGAATTTTGCTGCATTTCCTCTCTTGCATCATCTGTGTTGGTGATCTTCTTACCATTCATTTCTATAAGCACATCTTCTTTTTTAATGCCTGCCGTTGCTGCCGGTGATTCTGCATCTACATCCAGGATCTTTACGCCGTTTTCTTCCTCAGTATCCTGTATTTTAATTCCTAGTTTTTGCTTCTTAAACATTCCCATAGCCATATCATTCTGGTCAAACTTAAAGACTTTGGCATCGCGACCCTGCGCATCGCGGGGAAAAGAAAATGATCTTACATCCCCTTCCGGCGAAGTAATAGAAATACTTTTCATATCTGCTCCCGACGTTTCTTTTAAGATGGCCCTGGCTGTCTGAACTCTCTTATTACCATCTCTTTTATAAGTCACCGTTACTTCATCTTTCACCTTCATTCCATTAATAAGTTTATAAAGCTCCTCCGGGCCGTTAACTTTCTTATCATTTATTTTAGTGATTACATCATCTTTTTTTAAACCAACTATCTCGGCTGCACTTCCCTTCGTCACATTTATTATCCTTGCGCCGTCATCGACCTTTTCTGTGGATACTCCAAGGAAGGCTCGTGGTTTGCCACCGAACGAAATTTCGCTTTTCCCAAAATCATCAAAATGAAAATCATTGATGATACCATTTAATTCGCGCTCTAACTTGTCGCCGTTAATTACAATCCTTTTCTTGTTAATCGTAATACCGTCGTCATTAAATTCCACAAGAGGTTTTCCATTAACAATTACTTTGTCATCAGTAAACTGAAGATTTAAGGTAGCATCCTTATCTCCTTTTTTACGGATAATGATTTCCTGGCTTTCTTTATTATGAACAGATGGGTCGGGCGTTTCCTGTGCAATAGCCTTGTGGCCGAATGCCATTAATAACCAGGGTAAAATAGCAGCACTCATTAAATTTTTCATTTGATTTATTTTTATGTACGAAAGGCTTAGTACTTTCAAATCTAAGGGGATTATTTGAAATACGAAACTTTTCGCAAGTTATTTTTATAGCTTTAACAGTTTGTTAAACGTTTCAGAATGGTATAGACTTCTTGTAGGGTTGTAAAACCTCACTATGGAGAAGAAACGTACCATGAGAATTGTAGCAATTCCTAATCAAGGGACCAAAACGTGGCAATGTATACCCTTCCAACAAAATGTGGCAGCACAAAAGGGACATGCACCTTGTGGCAACGCACCAGGGACGTGCAAAATGTGGCAGCACGACAAGTCAAAAAAATTCGGCCACAACTTTTAGAGACTGCGCATGGCTTAAAATCTATTTTGGAAATTTGACTCAAATAAGTTCTTTTATATTTTCTATCAACAACTTAAATTGGCCAACATCCTGCCCTCCCGCAGAAGCTAGAGTTTTTTGTCCGCCTCCTCCTCCTTTGATTATCGGGCTGACAATGTCTTTGATCAACTTAACGGCGTCAAGATTTTTAGCCATACTCACGGTGTCGCTGATTCCGATTGCCACGAATGCCTTACCGCCGATATTCGAACACAACACTACTAAATGGTCGTGAAGATGATTTTTAAGATCTGTACATAGTTTTTTAAGCGAATCAGGATTGGGTACTTCAACTACCTGCCCGATAAAGGTCACATTATCCACGATTTCGTCCTTTTGAAGGAGCTCGTTTCGTATGCCTACGAGTTGCCGGGCTTCGAGGCTTTCAATTCTCTTACTAAGCAAATTGTTTTCCGCCTGCAGGTTTTCGATGGCATTGGGAAGGTTCTTAGGGTTTTTCAACATCGAACGAATGGATCCTATTTCGTTGAAAGTTGAATTGATAAGTTGCTCGGCGGCGTAACCACATAGTGCTTCTACTCGCCGAACGCCCGCTGCAACGGCGCTTTCACTGCTAATTTTAAAGAATCCGAGCTCACCTGTATTGCCGACGTGGGTACCTCCGCATAGCTCAATTGAATATGCCGGGTCCATTACAACTACTCTAACAATATCACCATATTTTTCTCCGAAAAGCGCTGTTGCTCCCATTTCAACAGCATCGTCCTTGCTCATGCTTTTTATCAGCACCGGCACGTTCTCACGAATTTTCGAATTCACAATTTGCTCGACCGAGAGAATTTCTTCGTTCGTCATTTTTGCAAAATGCGAGAAATCAAATCGGAGATATTCGTCGTTAACCAAGCTGCCTTTCTGTGCTACATGAGTACCCAGCACCTGTCTTAAAGCTGCATGCATCAGGTGGGTGACGGTGTGATGAACTGTTATCAACTTTCGGCGCTCCGAATCAACTGATGCCTTGATATTACCGGAAAAATTCAAGGGTAAAGATTCGGCGAAATGAATAAACAAGTCATTCTCTTTCTTGGTGTCAAAAATCTTAATGACGTCATTTCCTGAAACCAGGAAGCCTGCATCACCTACCTGGCCGCCACCCTCTGCGTAGAAAGGAGTTTCTTCCAGAACAATCTGGAATAATTCCTTCCCCTTGCCTGTTACTTTACGATATCTCAAAGCCCTGGTAGATATTTCTGTTTTATTGTAGCCAATAAAGCCTTT
>JANXYS010000301.1 GCA_025355935.1 Chitinophagales bacterium
TCCGGTCATACTGCCACCATGTTTTTAATGTTTCTTTGCCTAAACAAGAAGCATGATAAGTTAATAGCTCTTCTCGCTTCTATTATTACTGCAGTACTAGTACTTGTGCAACATGTACATTATACTGTTGATGTACTCGCAGCTCCTTTTTTTTCGTGGCTTGCTTATAAATTTTCATTATTTTTTTTAAAAAAAGCCACATAAATACCACTATATTTAAGCCTGCTAGTTAAAGAATGGTAAAGATAAAATTAAATTTTTCGGGGAAACGTAGTTTTGACTATAAAAACTTGTCTCCAACTGCACAGCTCCAGCTGTTTAATATTAAAAATGATGGGAAAAATTGAAAAAACTGCGTTTTATCTAGGTGAAGAAATTACACCGGAGCAATCTACATTTTTCGACAAGAATGGCTTTATCGTCTTTAAAAACTTTCTTAATAGGGAAAATGTACAATTATTTCTGTCAGAAATGAAACGGGTAGAAGCACAATTTATCAATGAAGGCATTGAAAAAGTGAATGGCATTCCGGTGAAATATGGTGAGGACGGAAAGGGCAACAAAATTGTTCAGCGATTTTGTTTTCTAAGTCAATATAGCCCCCCTTTGCATGAGTTGGTTCAATCTCCTCCTATGCATACGCTTTTACAATTGCTGCAACCTTATGAAGGGCGCATTGCAGAAGATGAAAAGGATGGGCTAGTGCTGAATAATTATTTAAGGACATATAAAAGTACATTTACGCACATGGGCTGGCATACAGACAGTCCCCGCGATTTGTTTATGGGTCAGCGTATAATGCCGATGCTTAATGTAGGTGTCCACCTCGATGATTGTCCCTTCAGTAATGGTGGCCTACGAATTATACCCGGGACACACAAGCAAGGATTCTTTAAACTCATGTTTGGCAAAAAATATTTTATAGATAAAAAAGCTGACCCTAACGAGGTGGGTTTTGATATTGAGGCTGGTGATTTATCCGTTCATGATGGCCGCATCTGGCATAGGGTTGAGCAATCCCCCTATACAGATGAAAGAAGCCGGCGCAGGGTAATGTACATGCCCATTGTAACAGGCAAATACAAACCTAAAACCAACGCCAGCAGAACTCCTATTTATCATCTCCTTGGAAAAAACGCCCATCATTAATAATCATGCCCTACGCACTTATAACCGGCGGCAGCAAAGGTATTGGTAAAGCACTTGCTATACAACTTGCCAACAGGAAATTTGACCTTTTACTGATAGCAAGGAATGAACAGGAGTTAAAAAAGACTTCCCTTGAAATCGAAGCCACTTTTTCTGTTGATGTAAAATATCTTCCTTTAGATTTAAGCCATCCTGAAGCTGCAAAAGAAATACTGGAGTGGTGCAAGCGTAATGATATCACCATTCAGATTTTGGTAAATAATGCAGGTTATGGTTTGGCAGGCCCCTTTGAAAATTACAGCCTGAGCCAACACCTGGATATGCTACAAGTAAATGTGTTATCACTAGTATCCTTAACCCATCTCTTTCTCCCCGATTTAAAAAAACATGCCCAATCTTATATTTTAAATATTTCGAGTTCTGCCGCTTATCAGGCTACTCCCGGCCTCGGTCTATATGCAGCAAGCAAGGCATTTGTATTAAGTTTCACCAGGAGCCTGGCTATTGAACTTACCCATACACCCGTTTCTGTAACCTGCGTTTGCCCGGGCGGAACGGAAACTGATTTTCCTACTCGGGCACAGATGGGTGAAAAAGCGCTCAAGCTTGCAACGAAGGTAAATATGCAACCCCAGGCTGTAGCCGTTATTGCCGTAAAAGCAATGTTCGATAAAAGAACGGAGGTAGTAACGGGAGGTATCAATAAACTCGGCGTTCTCCTGGCCTGGCTCCTGCCAAAAAAAATAGTTGAAAAAAGCGCAGCAAACATTTATGGTATAAATAAAGCCTCGAGATAATTCAGTAAAAACCTGTGAAGAAAATCGGATGGCTATTTAAGCCGGGTAGCGTGGCATCAGCTACCTGAAAATCCTATGCTTCGATCGAGGATAACGCCTGCTATCTGTTGTTAAATGGCAATGAAGATGCTGGGTATGCGCAATTAGGCAGGTTTCTTCGCTTTCCGCTCCGCGGAATATAAGTTTGTATTTTTTTACTCGCCCAAAAAATATAAAAAAGGGCGCCCCCGGCTGATATACAGCCCACACAGGGGAACAGCCCAACGGTTGTTCGTTGGTAGCGTCAGCATTTATAAATCATTACTGGTTTTTTGATAGCTACGCAACTTTCGTCTTTAATTAAAATTTTA